>JADFKI010000240.1 GCA_022565015.1 Chloroflexota bacterium | reverse complement strand
TCATATTCTGAATCCTCCTTGGGGACACCCGCTATCTTGTACCTCAAGATGCTTCATCCCTGAAGCCCAAAGTAAGTTAGAAGCCTTAATCGCAATTTTAGTACAGCATAACATAATACTGCCAGAAAGTCGGTCTGCTAGAATGGTTTTCAGCCAGCGATGCGAACGAGTTCGGCGTCAAATATGAAAACCCTCTACATAGTATCGACTCCCATCGGCAACCTGGAGGACATTACCCTTCGGGCCATGAGAATATTGCGCGAAGTCGCACTGGTCGCGGCGGAAGACACGAGGGTCACTCGCAAGCTCCTCAGCCGCTACGACATCCACACTCCGCTGGTCAGCTTCAACGAGAACAACCAGTCCAGGAGACTTCCCGAGATCTTGAACGCGCTGAGCTCAGGCGACGTGGCCCTCGTTTGCGACGCGGGAACGCCGGGCGTCAACGACCCTGGAAACGAGCTCGTTGTTGCCGCCGCGGACGCCGGCGCAACCATCGTGCCTATTCCGGGTCCGTCCGCTGTCACCGCGGCCCTCGCCGTCAGTGGCCTGCAGGAGGGCCCTTTCGTCTATGTTGGATTCTTGCCCCGAAAGAAGGCGGAGCGCCGGAGGCTGTTGGAATCGCTGGCGTTGGAGGAGAAGACCCTCGTCGCCTTCGAGGCACCCCATCGTCTTGTCGCCGCCCTGGAAGACATGAGGTCGGCGCTGGGGGACAGAAACATCGCCGTCTGCCGCGAGCTGACGAAGCTGCACGAGGAGATATTCCGCGGCAGAATCTCCGAATCGATCGAACGCTTCACCGAGCCAAGGGGCGAATTTACGCTGGTGATCGAGGGTGCTCCCGCCTCCGAGAGGGAAGGCGCCCCCGACGACGCCTCGATTCTCGAGCTGATGAAGGAGCACAGAGACAGGGGCGCAAGGGCAAGGGATGCCGTAGCCGCCGTCGCGGCCGTCACCGGAATATCGCGGCGCAAGGCCTACGATATGTGGCTACAGTCCGGCAAAAAGGCGGCCGATTAGAGGACCGCTCGATACTCTTGCGGCTTGTCTTGCTTATAGGTGTTGGCTGCCCGACTACAGGCCAAAAAGACCTCTCAGTTGGGGCGTCTGTGATACCATGTACAATCGAAACCAGAGTGCATTGGACCGTATGATTTATGCCTGAGCGAATCCTTGTTGCAGTTGCATGGCCGTACGCCAACGGCTCGATTCATCTTGGCCATGTCGCCGGTGTCTACCTCCCAGCCGACATTTTTGCCCGCTACCATCGTTTGAAGGGCAATGAGGTCCTCATGGTGTCGGGAAGCGACGCTCACGGCACGCCCGTTACGTTGACCGCGGAGCAGAGGGGCGTCACGACCGAGGACGTCACGAGTGAGTACCAGGCCGAGTTCCTGGATAACTGGAAGCGCCTGGGCATAAGCTTCGACCTGTTCACCTCGACACATACCGATAACCATGCCAGAGTAGCCCAGGATATCTTTCTCAAGCTGTTGGAGCAGGGGCACATCTACAAGGACACCATGCGGCAGCCCTACTGCGAGACCGACAGCCGCTTCCTGGCGGACCGTTACGTCGAGGGCAAGTGTCCGCACTGCGGATTCGACAACGCCAGGGGAGACCAGTGCGACAACTGCGGCAGAACCCTGGACCCGCAGGAGCTCATCGGCATGGCCTGTCGCATCTGTGGAAACGCGCCGGTCATCCGGGAAACCGAGCATTTTTTTCTGAAGCTTAGCGAATTCGAGAAGCCGCTCTTAGAGTGGGTCAGAGAGCAGACGCATTGGCGTCCCAACGTCCGCAACTTCACCATCAGCTTCCTGGAAGGCGGACTACGCGACAGGGCTATCACCAGGGACATCAAGTGGGGAGTGCCCCTACCCCTGGATGGCTACGAAGATAAGCGCCTCTACGTCTGGTTCGAGGCTGTCATCGGCTATCTTTCGGCCTCCAAGGAGTGGGCCGAGGCCTCCGGAGACGCGGACCGATGGAAGCCTTTTTGGCAGAAGGAGTGCCGGGCGTATTACTTCCTGGGCAAGGATAACATCCCCTTCCACACGGTGATATGGCCCGCAATGCTCATGGGGTACGGCGGTCTGAGCCTGCCGTACGACGTCCCCGCAAACGAGTACTTGAATCTCGAAGGCTCCCAGTTCTCGACCAGCCGCAACTGGGCGGTATGGCTGCCGGACTATCTCGACAAGTACGAGCCCGACCCGCTTCGATACGTGCTCGCGGCGAGCATGCCCGAAACGTCGGACTCGGATTTTTCTTGGCGCGAGTACGTAAGGCGCAACAACGACGAGCTCGTGGCAACCTACGGCAACCTCGTACACCGTGTGCTTTCGATGGTGTATCGCGACTTCGATGGAAAGGCGCCCGACCCTGGTGCTCTCGGGGACCCTGAAAATGAGCTGCTGGATGAGGCCAGACGAAGGTTTCAGGAGACCAGCGAATCCATAGAAGTCGTGCGCCTTCGCGCGGCGCTAGGCTCGGCTATGTCGCTTGCGCATGCCGCAAACCGATATCTGGACCGGAAGGAGCCCTGGCGTGCGGTCAAGTCCGACAAGGCCGACGCTGCAAGGACGCTCTGGGTGACCCTGTCGGTCATCAACTGCCTGAAGACCCTACTCTACCCGTTCATTCCATTTTCGTCGGAGAGGCTTCACACGATGCTTGGATTCGCCGGCAGCGTGCGAGATTCGGGGTGGACGTGGAGCCACGATGATCTGTCGCCGGGGCAACCAGTGGAAAAACCCGAGCCCCTATTCGCAAAGCTCGATGAGGAGCTGGTCGAGGCTGAGGCACTGCGAATTGGTCAAAGTGAATAGAGACAAGAGGTAAATTCGATTGCAGGCTACGTCCATTTTCGAGCCCGTTCAAGAGCGCCTTCAAGATGTTGGAGAGAGTCTCAAGGGAATGGCGGCCGACCGATTCCCATATCTGGCGACCCTTCTCGACCATATATTCGCGACTCCCGGCAAGCGAGTGAGGCCGGCCCTTACGCTTCTGGCGTCTAACTTTCACGATCACGATGAGCGCATTACCCATGCGATGGCCACCGCCGTCGAGCTGCTCCATATCGCGACGCTCATTCATGACGACACCGTAGACGACTCCGACCTGCGAAGGGGTCGAGCGACGGTCAGCAACCTCTGGGGGGGGAACGCGGCGGTCCTGGTGGGAGACTACCTATTCGCCGCTTCCGCGACTTTCGTCTGCGATACGGTCGACGTCCGGGTAATCAAGCGGTTTGCGGAGACGATAATGAAGCTCTCAGCCGGGGAGCTTCAAGAGATGTCCGTGTCGTTCAGCCCGGACCAGTCCATGGAGATGTACCTGGACCGAATCTATAACAAGACCGCCTCCCTGTTTACGACGGCGGGAGAGTCCGGGGCGCTTCTGAGCGGAGCGAGCGACGCCGATGTAAGGGCTCTCAAAGACTACTCTTGTAACCTCGGCATGGCCTTCCAGATCGTGGACGACATTCTGGACATCGACGGGACCGAAGAGGAGATCGGCAAACCGGTCGGAAACGACCTGCTGCACGGGATCATTACTCTGCCAACCCTGCTGGCCATGCGTCGGCATCCGCAAAGTACCCTGATATCTGACTTCTTTCGGAACAAAGAGGACACGAGCCTGCTCCAAGAGGCCATTAGCCTCATACGGGACGCCTCGGTCATTGAAGAGGCATATCAGGTGGCCAAAGAGTACAGCTCAAAATCATTGGAGGCGCTGTCTACGATACCGGCCAACCCGTCTCGGGACGCCTTGGAGGAGCTGGTCGGCTACGTGACGATTCGCAGGACCTAGGCTTCCCATACGACCAGGCCGCCGATCAGGGTCATGACGACGCGTAGATTCAGAAGCTCATGATCGCTTACGGCTGTTGGGTCCTCGTCCAGCAGTACGAGGTCCGCGGCTTCCCCGACGGCTATTCTCCCTCCTGAAGACTCGCGCCCGATGGCTCTCGCTGCCGTCGACGTGTACAGATGAAGCGCTTCGAGCCTCGAAACAACTTCATCAGGACCAACAACCCGCCCACTTGCGGACTTTCGAGCGACGGCGCCGTAGACTCCATACAGAGGATTGGGGTCGATGACGGGCGCGTCCGAGCTGCCGGCTACGGTCACGCCTGCCCTTTTGAGGGACCCGATTCTATAGAGCAGTCGCTGCCTTTCGAGCTCGACCTCCGCCAGATACCTGTCACCGCCGTGGTAGATAAAGCCGGGCTGCGTCACGATCACGGCCTTCGTCCGGGCTAGCTTCTCCAGTGACGCATCCGAGATTTCCGAGCAGTGCTCGATTCGGTCCGGAGCGGGTAATCGGCCTGAGCCTGCCGGGCGGTGCAGCGCCAGTGCGTTCACGGCGGCATCGACTGCCTCACGCTCCACGGCGTGTATCGCTACAGGGAATCCAAGCTCGTGAGCGTCCTCAACGATGGCGCACAGCTCCTGGAAGTCCGGATAAAGCCTCGCAGACGTCTGCGTGAGCACAATCTTGGCGTGCCCGATGCCAACCTGGTCCCCTGCCCCGCCGAACCGTAGGCCGTGGTCAACAAAATCCATCAGGTGTCTCCAGCCCGGCATCATGCTGATGTTTGGCCTGAATTTCCCGTCGGCCTTTGTCTTGCTTAGCTCGGACCATCGGCCAAGATCGTTTGTCGCCGAGGCGTCCTGAAGGCTGGTGATGCCGTAGGAGAGCAGCCTCTCCTCGGCGAGGCGGAGCCCTCGTTCGTACTCCTCGGCAGGCAGCCTGGGCATGTGGTCGTGGAGGTACTCCTCCATTTCCAGCAGCACGCCGCTAATCTCGCCGCTGGTCGGGTCTCTGTCGATCGTGGCTGAGGGTGGCTCTGGAAACTCGTTGGAGATCCCGACCGCTTCCAGCGCTCTCGTATTGAGCACGGAGGCGTGTCCCGATCGATGCGTGAGCCTGACAGGATGGTCCGGCGCGGCCTCGTCAAGCTCCCAACGGGTTGGGTGGCGACGCTCGGCGAGGTGGAACTCATCGTAGCCGTGGCCGCGAATCCAGCTTCCGGTCGCCGATCTGGCGGCCTCGTAGGCTACCGCTCGCTTGATGTCGGAGATGGACGAGACGGCGGCGGGCGTGCAATCGATTGCCACGAGGCTCGATGCGTAGGCGGCGAGATGGAAGTGGGCATCGACGAACCCTGGAAGGAGCGCCTTGCCGGCGCAGTCGATGACCCTCCCGATGCCCGCAAAACGACGTTTCGCTTCATCCGCGGTACCGAGCCATGCTATCTTGCCGCCGCTCATGGCCACGGCCTCGACGGGCGCACGGGAGTCGTCCATCGTAATGACCCTGGCGTTGGTCATTACGAGGT
Source organism: Chloroflexota bacterium (assembly GCA_022565015.1). Classification (GTDB taxonomy): domain Bacteria; phylum Chloroflexota; class Dehalococcoidia; order Lucifugimonadales; family JADFKI01; genus JADFKI01. The sequence continues at coordinate 490 of JADFKI010000240.1, read as the reverse complement.
CCGGGGGGAGCTCAGCCGATGCCATTATCTATTCAACGCCGCGAGCGAATCGGAAGAGGCCCGTCTACCGAAAAACCGACTTTGACGTTGGCTCGATTCGCCTCGCGACGATCTTCTCCCCTGCCACCATGTCGGGAATCTTCGGAGATATCTCGTTCCTCCAGGTGTCCGACTGGTAGACTGCCTCGTAGAGCCTCCCCTTGTCGGACGCGTCCTCGAACCGGCGAATCCATACGTATAGGTCGTCCTCTTCCGGACTGACAAAGCTTCCGGCTATGGCCAGGCCTCTGGAGGACTGAAACGGAGCTGCTGAGAATTGGGCCACTGCTCATACTCGAGTTCCGTAATGGCGGGGGAAACCGGACCGTGCTCGCGCCGCTCAGCCTAAGAATTTACCTACTTTTTTGCACCCTACCATAGATGTCGACACAGTGTCGCCAAATGCGCAAATCTGCGGAAAGAAAACAAAACAGGCCGCCGTCTTCCACTT
>JADFKI010000022.1 GCA_022565015.1 Chloroflexota bacterium | reverse complement strand
CTGCTGGGCCTTGTTGAAGCGATGGATCTCGTCGATGAAGAGCACGGTCCGCGTGCCGTGCATGCCCAGGCGCTCTCTGGCCTCGCCCGCCACCCGGCGAAGGTCCGCCACGCCCGAGGTGACGGCGCTCATGCGCTCGAAATGACTCTTCGTCACGGCGGCGATAACGTTGGCCAGAGTCGTCTTGCCGGTGCCGGGAGGCCCCCATAGGATCATCGACGGAAGCTGGTCGGCCTCGATGCTCCTTCGAAGCACCGTACTGGGGCCGACGATGTGGTCCTGACCCACGAACTCGTCGAAGCTGCGCGGCCGCATCCTGGCCGCCAGTGGGGCTTTTTTAGCTAGTTCTCGTTGCGACTGGTGGTCGAAAAGTGTCATTTTTCTAGCCGTCGGTTTGGAATGAGTTTAACCCACCTGGGCTTTCAATGGAAGACAAGTGTTCTGTTGTTGCATAACAGCCGCCGGCGAGAACGGCCAATTCCTTGAGGAAGTGCCTTACACGACACCGCGGGCCAACATTATGACTCCCGCAATCACGAACATTGCCATCAACGCTCGCTTGAGCGCGCCCTCAGTAAACCGCGCGGATACGTGTGGGGCGATCTGACCGCCAATCAGAACGGCGGGCACTGCGAGCGCGACTATAGTCCAGTTGAACTCCGCCTGCTCGCCCTGTGCAACAACTACGCCGATGTGCGTCAACGAACCAGTCAAGATAGTGGCGGTCGCCACGGTCACCGCCGTCGCCGTCGCCACTCGGGCCGGAAGATTATGGCGCAGCATCAGCATGGTGTTGGCCACGGCGCCCACGCCCACTCCGCTCAGCCCGACCAGCGCTCCCGCCGCACCTATGCCCAGGCCGTCCGGCCAGCCGAAATGAAAGCCGTAGCTGTAGCTCCTGCCATCCCTGGAGATTATTTTTGTCCCCTGGATACCTCTTTTAGCTCCGTCACATTCTGCATCTGCGGCCGACCGGCCACGTTGGGCCAGGACGGACCTGAGGACCAAGAACGCCAGGACAAACAGCACCAGTCCAAACACTATAAAGAGCAGCTGTGAAGGGACCGCGAATGCAACGAGGCGGGCAATTATCGCGAAGGGAATAGCGACGGCCAGGAGCCGAAGAGCGATCTTTTTGTCGACGACCCGCTGGCGAAGGTAACCAACGCTGGCGCTGCCGAATCCGAAGACCCCTATGGTGAGCGCGACACCTATGGCTTCGTTGGCCGAAAGCTCGGGAAAGGCGGTGCTAATCAGCGGGAAAAGCAGCAGGAACGCGGGCGCGAACATGACGGCGCCCTCCATTGCAAGGGTGCTCGCGGTGATGCAGATGCACAGAGAGAAGGGGAATACCCACCACAGTGCCAGCAGTCCGGTGAAGAAAAGTTCCATCGAGTCCTAACTGTTGAACGGCCCGCCCGTTTATTGTAACGCGATAGACTCTAACACGAATCTGGAATCTACGGCCGCCCGAAAGACCTACTGGAGCTCGGCGATCGTCACGCCGCCATCGCCTTCGCTTGGAGAGGCCGCGTAGTGCTTCCCGACCAGCGGATGGCCGCTCAGGAATTCCAGCACCGCGCCCTTTAGGACTCCCGTGCCCTTTCCGTGAATCACCCGCACCCAGGGCATGCCCATCACCGCCGCGTCGCCTAGATAGCGGTCCAGCTTATCGAGAGCGTCCCTGACTTTCATGCGGCGAAGGTGGATCTCGGTAGACACGGAGATCTGCCGCATCAGCCGTGATTCGCCCCCGCCGGGACTCTTCTTCTTTGCCATTAGCCGTTGGAGCCCCCGAAAAGCGCCTGCTTGACCATGTCCAAGAGCCGTTCCTCCTCCTCGGGCGGCACGGTGCGGGGATCGAGCAGGACCCGCTCGTCCTCGATCCTGGCTATGACGGGAGTATCGCCCGACCGAAGTCTCTTCGCGAGCCCATCAGCGCCGCCGACGCGCTCCGTGCAGTCCACGGCCACGCACCAGGAAGGCAGCGTTTCGCCGGGCAGGCTTCCGCCGCCAATAGCAGATTGGGCCTCGACCACCGCAGCTCCTTCACCCAGGGCTCTCTGCCATTTACCGGCCCTGACCTCGATTTCGCCGGCCGTCATCGCCATCATCCGCCACACGGGGACTTTGTCCAGCGCCTCTTCTCTGATGTAGTGCAGGAGCGTGGCCGCGAGCGCCGCCATGCTCAGCTTGTCTATACGGACCGCTCTCGCCAGCGGATGGCGCGCCACGACGTCCACCAGGTCCTTCCGCCCAATAATTATGCCCGCCTGGGGTCCTCCCAGCAGCTTGTCTCCCGAGAAGAAGCCCAGGCCTACACCGGCCTCCACGCTGTCCTGGGGCCTCGGCTCGTAGGCCAGTCCATACTCGGTCGTATCGAACAGACAGCCGCTGCCCAGGTCGTGAAGCACCGGCACATTGCGCCTTGCGCCGACCTCCACTAGCTCGGAGAGCTTCGGAGCGTTCGTGAACCCGATCACCTTAAAGTTGCTGGCATGTACCGAGAGTATGGCGCCGGTGTCCGGGGTAATGGCCGCTTCGAAGTCGCGGGCATACGTCCTGTTGGTCGTGCCGACCTCGACGAGCCTGGCGCCGCTCTGCACGAGCACGTCCGGAATCCTGAACCCGCCCCCAATTTCGACGGCCTCCCCCCTGGAGACGATCACCTCTTTCCCGTCGGCAATGGCCGCGAGGCCCAACATGACGGCCGAGGCGTTATTGTTCACGACCATTGCAGCCTCGGCGCCGGTGACCTCGCACACCAGCCTGGAAATATGTGCCTGTCGGGAGCCTCGCCTTCCGCTCTCGAGGTCCAGCTCCAGGTCGCTATACCCAAGGGCCGCTCGCTGCATGGCCTCGGCCGACTCGCGACTTAGAGGGGCCCGGCCCAGGTTAGTATGGAGTATCACTCCCGTCGCGTTGATGACGTGACTGGGCCAGCTTGTCCACTGCTCGGTCGCCTGGGACTCGACCGCCTCGACAAGATCGTCGAATTCCGGCGGACTGCCGCCACCGGCGATCGTCTTCCTGGCGGAGTCCAGATGAGACCTGACGAGCGTCGTGACGACTTGACGGGAATATGCCTCGATAAGCTGCTGCACACGCTCGTCTGATAGAACTCTCTCGACGCTGGGCAATGCTTGAAATGGAGAGGTCATGCTCTCTTCCTAAGGGTCTGACCTTGATTATAACTCATGGCCTTCTGAGACACGTGAGACGGTCCGGTGAAGATGTTGGATTCTCCTCAGATATAGCGACTTCGTAGTGTATTGACCCGTTGGTGGCCTCTTGATAGAATGAGTAGAATTTCCCGAATCCAAGGGGGACATGTTTGTTTTAGGTCTTACGGGAGGCATCGGCACCGGCAAGTCAACGGTCGGTGAAATACTGGCAGGTCTGGGTGCGTCGATAATTAACGCCGACGCCCTGGGGCACAAGGTCTACGAGCCCGACACGGCCGGCTGGGCCGAAGTCGTAGACGCCTTTGGCGAAGACGTTCTCTCCCCCACTCGTGAGGTGGACAGAAAAAAGCTGGGCGGCGTGGTGTTCAGCGACCCTCGCGCCCTCGAGCGGCTGAACGCGATCACGCATCCCAGGATTTACCGGCTGATCGAAGATGAGATCGAAAGGCTTAAGAGGGCGGGCCGGGAAGAAGTAGTGGTGGAGGCCGCCCTGCTGATTGAGGCGGGCTGGGCGCCCCTGGTGAACGAGATCTGGGTCACGACATCCCCCGAAAGGCTTGTCGTCGAACGTCTTCAGAAGAGAAACGGCCTGAGTGAAGGGGCGATACGGGACCGAATAGCATCTCAGATGCCTCAGGAAGAACGGATTAAACACGCAGTTGAGGTCATAGACAACGGCTCATCGCTGTCGGAATTGAACAGCCGGGTTCAGCAGCTGTGGGAGCACCGAGTGAAGGCCAATAAGGAGAGCAGACTCTAAATATGACTCAGTCGACCAGTACACTTTATCGAAGTTACATAATCGAGGAATATCACCTTACAGAGGAGCCCTACTACCTTCCCACCGGAGATGAGATCGAAATCTTCGAAGCTGCCTATAGGCAGAAGCTCCCCTTAATCTTCAAGGGGCCCACGGGCTGCGGCAAGACCCGATTCGTTGAGTACATGGCCTGGCGGCTCGGACAGAACCTAAAAAAGGCAAATAAGGCCGTCGGCGCGGATGGGACCGTCGCTGAGAATGTCCCCTTGATCACGATCGCGTGCCATGAAGACCTTACGGCCAGCGACCTTGTTGGCCGCTACCTGCTCGAAGGTGACTCGACCGTCTGGATTGACGGGCCGCTGACACGCGCGGTAAAGTCGGGCGGAATCTGCTATCTCGACGAGATCGTCGAGGCCCGCAAGGACACCACGGTCATCATTCATCCGCTGACCGACCACAGACGACAGCTTCCGATCGAAAAGCGGGGGGAGTTGCTGGTAGCCGCCGAGGGCTTCCTCCTGATCCTCTCGTACAACCCTGGATACCAGAGCGCGCTGAAAGACCTGAAGCACAGCACACGCCAGCGCTTCATCGCGATCGAGTTCGACTATCCTCCCATGGAGGCAGAGGCCGAGATCGTTCAGCACGAGTCGGGCTGCGACGAAGGCACGGCGCTTCAGCTGAGCAAGCTTGGTCAGAAGGTCCGCAACCTTAGAGAGCACGGCCTGGGCGAAGGGGCAAGCACCAGGCTGCTTATCTACGCCGGTCAGCTGATAACCCAGGGCATCAAGCCCCGCCGCGCGTGCCAGGTGGCCGTCAACTGGGCCGTCACGGACGACACGACAGTCCATAAGAGTATCGAAGAGCTGATTTCGTCCATATTCGAAGAGTAGACGACTGGAATGGGACGCATCATTGGCCAGCTGGAAAGGTGAAGCCCCTGCATGGAGGAATCCGCCACAGAACTGATTAGAAGGATCCTCACGGATAACCCGAAGAAGACCGTCGTTGACTCCTCGCTCACACCCGCGGCTGTGACGCTGCTTCTCTACCCGAAAGATGGGGAGTACTGTATTTTGCTGAACAAGAGGACCGACACGGTCGATGACCACAAGGGGGAGATCTCATTCCCCGGCGGTCGCAAAGACCCCGAAGACAAGACCTTACTGGACACCGCCCTCAGAGAGACGCACGAGGAGATGGGAATTTCTCCCGATGATGTCGATATCCTCGGCGAAATCGACGACGTTCCCACTAACACCTCTTACCTGATCAGCACCTTCGTGGGCACGATACCCTACCCCTACAAATTCGCCCCCAGCGAGGCCGAGGTCGCGGAGGTGCTCGAGGTGCCCATCTCCACATTGATGGACCATGATTCTGCCCGGGACGAGGTCCGCGTAAGAGACGGCGAGCTGGTGAACTCGGTCTCATATTCTTACGACGGACACCTGATTTTCGGAGCTACGGCGAGGATTCTGAGCAGGTTCCTCGAGCTTCTTGATACTGCACCTGAAAGGGAGGCACCGTGGAAAAGCGTCCAGATCTAACTTTGGAGACGATAAGCCAGGAGCTGGCCAGGTTTCCGGCCTCGGTAGCGGAGGAGTTCGAGAAGGCCCGAGCTGAGATGCCCGACACCCTTACTGAAGCGCAGAGGGTCGAGTGGGCCCAGTCCGGCGTCGAGATCGCGCAGAAGACGGTACGCTCCTGGGAGGCCGCCGCCCAGTATTACAAGGTCAGCCCCGTTGTGCTCACCTTCATGCCTCTCAATTACTTCTACAAGTGGAGCGACTCCGGAAAGCTGCTCTGCGACGAATCGCCGACCCTGGCCGCCGCATACTTCGAGGCCAGCCCCGGCGCCATGTCCAAGCTAAGGTCAAGGCACATCGAAAGCTGGGCCGGACTGGGACGCAGCCTCTACAAGGGCACCTGGAAGTCCAGTACACTAGCCTGCAAGTTCTTCCAGACGAGCCCGGAGCTGCTGGAAAGCCTGACATTCCCCGAGCTCGAGAGGTTCGTGGCGTTCCTGGACGCCCTTTCTCACCGCTCGTATGACCTGTCTTCCGAATGTCTGACCCTCGGGCAGAAGCTATTCCCGCTCATTGGCGACGATCGAAGCGCGTTTCTGTCCCTGGCCTCGACCCTGGTCGAGACCGGCTGGCGCGAGGTCAAGAGCTTCTTCGAGGCCGGCTCGAGGGCCCTTCCCAGAATAGAAGGCTCGCAGCGGCTCCGATTCCTGCAGCTGGCGGAGCAGCTCGTCAAGAACGGCGGCACGAATATCCCTGGAGTCATGCTGGACATCTCTCAGGCGCTGGCCCAGGTAAGCTCCCTCGATCACCACCAGATACTAGGCCTGGCCGAGTCGCTGATGAAGATCTCGCCGGAGGCCGTGCCGGAGTTCATTAAGGCGTGCCCTAAGGCCTTCGAACGCGTGACGATGAGCCAGCTGGAGAAGTGGTACGAAGAGGGCGTCAACATACTTCACCAGAACCCGGATGGGGGACTGGCCTACTTCAAGATCGAATCCGCCAGGTCGGAAGAGGTCCTGGAGACCCTTTCATCCGGCGTGGAGTTCCACCGCATTAAAGACGTGATGGAGCTCTACTGCCGCGCCCTGGCGGGGTCCGACATCAAGCTTGCCGAGGCCGAGGAGCTCGTCGAGAAGAATATCGGTTGGGTATCCAACGAGTCCCCTTCTACCGAAGGGTCTACCGTTTTCGTTCCCCCTGTCGTGGACCGGTATCCCTCCAAGGAAGAGAACTTTTCGTGGTTCAAGGTCGTATCCACGCACCAGGTCGCACACCTGGAGTTCGGCAGCTTCTGGTTCGAGTTCGACAGGCCCTCGGCCCTATTCAAGGACCTGCGGCCAAAGCTTTCCAGCCAGATGAGTGGAAGAAACGCGGAGCCCAACGGGGACATGCCTGAGATCAACGCCGAGAGCCTGGAGCAGGCGTGGGTCACCGATGCCCAGAGGTTTTTCGACCTCTTCGAGGACCGCAAGCTAGCCCTGGACATCTATACGGTAATCGAGGACGCGAGGCTGGACGCCAGGGTGAAGGTCGAATACCCCGGCATCAAGAAGGCCCTCAACCGTATTCAAAACGACTCACTGGAAGGACGGCCGGATATCCAGTCCCTTCCCATGCGTCAGGCCATGGTGGAGTTTCTCGTCAGGCTCAGCCTCCAGCAGTACAAGGGTCTGCCCGCCCCCCAGCAGTACGTAGAGGATGCCAAGAAGATCGCCAGGATAGCCAAGCGGGTCCTGAGGCCTGAGGCGACCGTTGAGGACACCGCCGAGGCCTCCCTCCGAATCTACGCCATCGTCTCCAAGATTCCCAACGAGGAGATCCCTCCCGAGGAGTGGGACGACGTCGATATAGACGAACAGCAGGAAGAAGACTACATGGACCCGGACGATATGGAGCAGCTCCTGCAGCAGATGGCCATGGGTATGGATATGGAGATGCGTCCCGAGGGCGAGGAGGACTACGAGTCTACCCAGGAGGTGGAGTTCCGCGGCGACTTCAAGCCGGAGCTGGTCCAGCTTCTCACCGAGCTCCGCATGCAGCAGGACCAGGCACAAAAGGCGAACGGAGAGCAGATCACCCAGGAGCAGCTGGAAGAGCTGCTGAAGAATAGCGCCGAGCTCGATCTGCAGGCCGTCCAGGGCGAGATACAGGAAACCAGCGGACTATTCGCCAACAACCTGCTTAAGGAGGCCGGCATAGACCTGCCCCAGTCCCCCGAGTACGGACAGGGACCGCTGGTGCACGTGGACGAGGACGGCGGCATGCTGGAGGCCAGCGAGCCCCAGACGTTCGTCTACGACGAGTGGGACTTCCGCGCCGACGATTACAAGCCTCGGTGGTGCATAGTCCGGCAGAAGGTCATGGCCGAGGGCGACCCCGCCTACTACAGCACGACGCTGGCCAACTACGGCTCCCTTGTGACTGAGATCCGCCGCCAGTTCGAGATGATGGTGCCGGAGCAGTTCAGAAAGGTCCGAAAGCTGGAGGACGGCGATGAGATAGACATCGACGATCTCATCGAGGCCTTCGTGGACATGAGGACTGGCGCGAGCCCCAGCGACAAGTTCTACTGGCGCCGCAACAAGGTCGAGCGGGACGTCGCGGTGGCGTTCTTGCTGGACACCAGCGCCTCCACGGCGGAGGCAATCGACGACGCCAAGAAGTCCACGGACGACTGGGACGCGCCCGACGACCCCGTCGAGTACATGGTGTGGCTGCGGACCCGGCGCGGCGAGGCGATGCGTCGTTCGTACAAGCGCATCATCGACGTGGAAAAAGAGGCGATAGTGCTGCTGATAAACGCTCTGGAGGCCATCGGAGACGTTTACGGCATCTACGGCTTCTCTGGATACGGCAGGGAGAACGTCGAGTTTTACACCATCAAGGACCTGGACGAGGCCTTCTCAGAGCGCGTCAAGAGGCGCATCGACCGCGTGGCCCCGCTGCACGCCACCAGGATGGGCCCCGCGATACGGCACGCGACCTACAAGCTGGACCTGCAGGACGCCCGGACGAAGCTGCTGTTCCTGATAAGCGACGGCCGGCCACAGGACAGGGGCTACAGCCGTGAGGGCGTCGAGAAGGAGTACGCCGTCCACGACACCAAGATGGCCCTGGACGAGGCCAAGGCCAAGGGCATAGACGCCTTTGCGCTCACGGTCGACAAGAACGGCCACGACTACTTGAAGACGATGTGCGCAGACATGGGCTACGAGGTGCTGGACGATATCTACGAGCTGCCGTCTCGGATGCTGTACCTCTACAAGCGCCTAACGATGTAGCCTGAGGCATTTCCCAACAGAACGAAGGGGGCCCCGATGTATCGGGGCCCTCTTTTTTGACCTCTAAGTACGGCAGGGTGTTGGAACGGGGCCATCGTCACCCCAACACGCCCACCTCACACCTACCGCCAACTCTCACCCCACAAGCCCCAAACCATGCATCGTCCATCTAAAATCTAGGCTACTAGCCGTCCAATACGCCCCGAAAACGGGGCCACTTACGCCCCTCAGTTTGCTGCCGCCACTGGGGGGCGTTCGATACATCGCATGAAATACTTTTTCAACTCGAAGACGCTCTCTGAAGGCCTATCGCAATTACTGCGTCCCGGCCGCAAGATAGTCGCGGGGGTGGTCCTGATCGCCGCCGGCCTGCCGCTCTCCATGCCCGTCCTTATAGGAGACCCCGGCGGTAGTACCGTCTGGTGGCCCATTCTGATCTTTGTCGGCATCGCCTGGGCGGCAACGGGTGTCGGCGGGTTTCTCAAGTCCAAGTTGGGCCGCTCATAACGACGGGCAGGGTAACTCACAAGAGAGTTCTAATCAGGAAAACGATCAATCGCTCAAGAAGCGAATCAGACCCAACAATGCGTGCGTGACGGCCCTGCTGCGAATCCGCAGCCTGCTTGACGGATAGCTTCCCGGTATTGATCCAACACCGTCCTTCGTCGCAAATCCCACCCAGGTCGTACCTATCGCCACACCGGCCCGTTGCCCCTGTGAGTCGGGCCCGGGGCTGTTCGCTATACCCGTGACGGCCAAGCCGACGTCGGCGTCGAAGAGCTTGCGGGCGGCGCGAGCCATATCCTCGGCGACCCTCTCATGCACCGGGCCAAACTCCTCGATCAAACCCGCGTCTACTCCGTGGCCTTCCAGCAGCTCGTCACGATATACGACGGCGCTGCCCAGCAAGAACCCTCGGCTGCCCTCCACCTCGGCCAGATTGCTTGCCAGGAGCCCGCCTGTGAAGGACTCCATTATGCCCAGCGTTAGCCCCCGTTGTCCGAGCACCGCCGCCGTCATGGACTCGGGCGTATCGTCATCCTCGCCCCATATGGCGTCATCGCCCACGGCCCTCCTGATCTCCCTCTCCATGGGTACAATGAGCCTTCGGGCCTCATCTTCCGTCGGCGCCGTTGCGATGGCCCTCAGGTGGATGCCGTCCTGCTTGGAGTAGATGCCGAGCAGGGGGTTTTCGCTCTTGAAAAGGGGCGTCAGCATCTCGTCCAGGCCACCCTCGGAGATACCAAAGGTCTTGAGGGTGCGGGTAACGATCGCCACATCGGGGTTCATGGCCTTCAGCCTGGGAGCGACCTCGTAGGACCACATTCGCTGAATCTCTCGCGGCGGCCCCGGCATGGCGACGATGACGTGGCCGTTTTTCTCTGCCCACCATCCCGGCGCGGTGCCGATGGGGTTAGGGATGGCCTCGGCCGACGGTATGAGCGTCGCCTGCTTAACGTTTGTCTCGGGCATCGGCGTGCCTCGCCCCGCGAAAAGCCCTCTCAGGTGCTTCAGCATTTCGTCCTGCACCGTCATCTCCTCGCCGAAGACCTGGGCGATCGACTCCCGCGTAAGGTCGTCAGACGTCGGCCCGAGTCCGCCCGAGGTCAGCGTGACATCTGAGCGCGTCCACGCCCTCTCCAGGGCCTCGAAGAGCCTGCCGGGGTCGTCGCCCACCTTGGTCACCCAGCGCAGATCAACGCCAAGCTTGGCGAGCTCCGTCGCCAGGTATGTGGAGTTCGTGTCGACCGTCTCCCCCATCAGCAGCTCGGTGCCGATGGAAACTATCTCTGCCCGCATAGGTGCTCTCCGTGCCTTCGAGAATTATGTTCATCGAAGTATACCGACCCTCCCCCGTTGGCACAATTTCGGTTTCCAACCCTGGTCTCGGCCCTGCAATTCGGACGAAACGAAGGGCCGAGTCGGATTCAACCTCCAACGCGGCCCTCTTCTCCATGGTCTCGGCTCCGAAACTTCGAGCCTATTTTCTGTGCGGCTACGCGTCCTCTTTGTCTCCGTAGGGTACATCGTCGAACAGCCCAAGGATGGTCTCCACCCACTGGGCGTCAAGTTTCAGCACCGGCTGGCGAACAAAGTCCGACACCGACTTGGCGTAGTAGTACTTGCCGTCTTCCGTCTTGTCTCCCAGCCTCAACAGGAAACCGTCCGTAAACCGTGTGCCGCTGTCCGAAGTCCCTGAAAATCGAATCTCAATCGAATTAGACGAGTCCACGATGCCCCAGGGGGAGTAGTCGCGGTCATCCACTATCGGCACCGCCACCGAGATGTTACCGGGGCCCACGACCAGCGGCTCGATATCCTTCCAGCGTTCCTCGTCTACGGGTCGTTTCTCCTTGTCCACGTCGAATTTCCTTACCGACCACTCGCCGCTTCTGAAATCTCGAGAGAAGTTCAGGAACGGCGTATCCGCCTCCGCCGCGTCGCCCAGATAGACGTTCAATTCGGCGATGGTGTCCGGAGTACGCTCCACCGCCCACTTGGGTAGCGGCGGCTCGAAGGCGAGCCTGCTGATGACCTCGCCCCATATGCCGGCTATGATAAACAGGTCCGGAAAGCCTAACACCTGTCCATAGACGTGCCGGCCATCCGTCGTCTGATCGCCGAGCCGGAACTGTATCTGCCTGCCCGCGGTCAGGCCGACGTCGACGATCGTATCCGGATCATCCAGCCCATATTGAGCAGGGTCTTCGATAATGGGCTGCACCACGGTCAGGTCTCGCCTCGTGCCCGGGCCGCTAAGCAGCAGCGGTATGCCACCCCAGCGAACGTAGTCCGGAGGTATGCCTTCGGGATTCTGAAATGCCCACGTATAGTCTCCGACCTTGTTGAACGTGACGGAGTCACCCTTGTGAGTGACGGTGATCGTCTCGATGTCCTCTTCCGAGACCTGGTAAAACCAGGGGGAGCGGCTTCTGATCTCCTCTTCTTCTTTGAAGGGATTTACCAGGGCTACGACGCCGACTATTAAGGCAACGATTATCAGGCCCGCAGTGACCTTAAAATTCATGCGTTACACCCCTTGCTAGCGCCTTCTCCACCAGACCACCGATCCCAACACCAGCATGATCAAGGGTGGCAAAAACCAGCCGGACCACTTTATGAAGTCCCGCTCGCGTGTGGTCACTACCAGCTCCCTGTATGGGAACACCTTTGGGCGAATCGATATCAGCTCGTAGTCGTCCGCAAGCCAGTTGACGGAGTTGAGGAAAAGGTCCGCGTTGTCACTGCTCGAGAAGAACTTATTCTTGGCGAAGTCCGAGTCGCCAAACAGCACGAATTTTGCCGTAGGGTGTCGCCTTGACTCATCGATGGTGCCGCTGGCCTCTACGACGGCAACCACGAAGAAGGGACCTCGTTGTTCATCCGGGGAGTAGCTGACGTCCTCCGTATTGCTCTCCAGCCAGCTAAACTCGCTCGTCATTGCGATGGGGGCAACTCTGATGAACGGCGGCATGTCCTCCGGCGCGAGCAGCGTCTGGATAGATGTGACCCCTGGGAAAAACGCCACGTCTATCTGGTCGGCTATCCCGATGTCCCGTGTGCTCGGCGAGGCGCTCGTGAAGTACTGAGCGCGGGCCTTCTGGACGAGCGGCGTGAGCTCCCGACCGCCGACGTTGCTCCCCCCGTCGGCAATGCTGCCCTGCCCCATAGCCACGCCCCATAGGGCCATTATCTCCTGGAAGGTTATGGGCGTACCTGGATCGAGCAGGGCAATGATCCGGCCACCGCGCAGGACGTACTCAACGATCGCCTTTTGCTCGTCTTCATCCAGATCGTCCCGCGGCCCCGCGATGACAAGGACGGCGGCATCCTCAGGGACAGAGGCCTCCTGCTTCAAGTTGAGGGGCAGCACTCGATAGTTGTCCCTCTGCATGCCCGCAATGGCTAAATCAAAGCCCTCGTCAGAGGTCTCCCCGCTCAGCGGGTCCCGCGTGACGGCAGCCTCGTTATGCCCCGTCAAGTTATAAATCCTCTTCTGGTCTTGCCCCGTCACGATCAGGATCCCCGTCACGAAATTCTGCTCGGTAAAGGTCGCGATCGCCTGCTGAGTGCCCAGGGTGACGTTTTCGAAGACGACCGCCGGATATGACGTAACGTTGTATTTCTCAGAAATGCTCCTCTGAAGCTCGGGGTCGACGAATCGGTAAACCAGATTGGAGTTGCGCCTGGAGAACTCGTTCAACAGGTCCTCGACGTCCTGTCTCACGGCTGCCGTGGCGGAATCTCCAGGCACGAAGAAAGCGTTGGCCTGGACTGTCGTGTCCATGGAGTCCAGTATCTTTTGTGTCTGCTCAGACAGTGTAAAGACCTTGGTGGCGGTAACGTCAAACCTGGTCGGCGTGCGGAACAGCAGGAAGTTTATGAGGACCACGATCACGAAGAATGCCAGGGTCATGACGACAACGTTGCTTCCGAAGCGCCCCTGCCTGCCTGCCAGAAATATGGCAATCGCTCTCGGGGATAGGACCAGCGCGAGAAACATGAGCACGATGCCGATGACGAATACGGTCACGGAGAACTCGCGAATCTCTTCGATGGTGAGAAAGAGGGCTCCGCCCGCAACGATGGCCAATATCCCCACGACCGCCGCCACAAAGCTCCAGAAGCCCGTGGAACGCACCGACGTGAGGGCCAGGTCTCTCAGGCTCTCGCCCTGCTGTTGGTTCTGCTCCGCCATACTACCGCCACCTGCGCGTTTCGAGGGAGCGTACCGTCAGGAACAGGAACACGGCCGAAAGCGACAGGTAGTAGACGATGTGGCTCGTATCGTAGACTCCCCTGGAGAAGTCCGCAAAGTGAGCGCTCATGGAGAACCCGGACAGTATCTGACTCCCCAGGCCCTGGACTATGGCGGAGACCCTGTCGATGAACTGGAGCATCAGCAGCACGCCTATTCCAACGACCGCGGCAACTATCTGGTTGCTGGAAAGCGAGGATGCCATGAGCCCGATGGCGAGCGCCGCGGCGCCGTAAAGCAACAGTCCGACATAGGCGCTGGCTATGGGTCCGACATCGGGGCTGCCGAATACGAAGAGGAGCAGCACGTAGAAGAGGGTGAAGGAAATGGTGACGAAAAGAGTCGAAAGCGCCGCCAGGTATTTACCTACGACAATCTCCCAATCTCTCACCGGCGACGTCAGCAGCAACTCCAGCGTACCCATCTTCTGTTCCTCGGCCAGGAGCCTCATGGTCAAGAGCGGGGCCAGAAATACGATGAAAAGGCTCGACCACTGTATTACGCCTCGCATGCTTGCCTCGGCAAAGGGGCTCGTAACGTCGGCAACGAAGAATACTCCCGTGAGAGCCAGATACATCGCCCCTACGACGTATGCGGTGGGAGTCGAAAAGTACGACTTCGTCTCCTTCCATGCGATGGCGAGTGTGTTGCTCAATCCTCCAGCACCTCCTCGGTGGTAGTAAGTTTCAAGAAGATATCCTCCAGAGACATCCCGATCGATTGCAGCCTTAGAAGCTCCCAGCCGCCGTTGACTATCGCCACCGCCATTTGCGCCCTGAGGTCTGCCTTGGCGTTCGCCCTGACGACGTAAGTGGAGAAGCCTCCGTCCTGAACGTAGCTCCTCTCAACTTCGTGGATCCCCTCAATGCCCTGAAGGGCCGCTATGATGTCTTTGGTGGGCCCCCTGGCGTCGACCTCTATGCGCTCCACGCCCTGCAATCGCGTGGCCAGGTTCTCAGGCTTGTCCACGGCCACGATCTGGCCCTCGTGAATGATAATCACCCGCTCGCATATCATGCTCACCTCGGGCAGGATATGGGTGCTTATTATCAGCGTATGCTCACCGCCGAGGCCCCTGATGAGCCGTCGAGTATCCACTACCTGAATAGGGTCGATGCCTATGGTTGGCTCGTCGAGAATCAGAACATCGGGCTCGTGTATGATCGCCTGAGCGATGCCCACGCGCTGCCTATAGCCCTTGGAGAGCTTGCCTATATAGGTCGTCAGGTACCCTTCAAGTCCGGTGACGTCGGCAACTTCGCCTATCCGGCGCCTGATGTCGGGAGTGGACATGCCCCGGATCTTTCCCATGAAGGAGAGATAGTCGGTGATGGTCATGTCCGTGTAGAGCGGTACCGTCTCCGGAAGGTATCCGATGTGTCGCCGTGCCTCCAGCGAGTTGGTCACGATGTCAAAGCCGGCCACGTTGACCGTTCCGGCGCTGGGCGGCAAAAAGCCGGTAATCATCTTCATGGTCGTTGATTTGCCGGCTCCGTTGGGACCCAAGAAGCCCAGGACCTCCCCCTTTTCCACTGTAAAGGAGATGTCCGTCACCGCGGGGAAATCCCCGAAATATTTCCATACGTGGTCTATTTCGATCATGACACTCACCCGGTCCCTTCACCGGTCCTGGGGACGCTACGGCCCCATTATTGTTCCACAACTACTACGTAAAATCCGCTGCAAGGGATTTCGGACCTCCGGCCGCTCAACATTTTAGCACTCCGGGCCCAAGCCTTCCGTGGCGACTGAAGTATACCGCACTATGGGCGCGGCGCCCCGCCTGACAGCTAGAAGATTCTACCTTAAATACGAGCGGCCATTCAACTGGGTTTCCGCCGGTTTACGGGCATTGTGTCCGAAATGAGTCCGCGAGGCCTGGGACGATGGCGGCGGATAGCGAATCAGCCCCACCAGTAGCCGTCGCACGGGACCCGCGCATGAGCTTCGCAAAATGGCCGACGTCACGTAAGATATTGTGTGCGGAAGTCAACGGTGGTAACCTTACCACCTGTCGGTATCTCTCTGGAGGAACCCAATTGCACCTGGCTATCGATGGATACGGGGGCGACCCCAAAAAACTACAGGACGTTGACCTTATTCAGGATTTCCTGGACGAGTATCCGTCAACGATCGGAATGACCAAGGTCGTGCCGCCACAAGTGTACACGTACCACGGAAAGGTACCCGAGGACTGGGGGGTGTCGGGCTTCGTAATTATCGCCGAGAGCCATATAAGCATTCACACCTTCCCTGACCGCGGCTACGTAAACATAGATATTTTCTCCTGCAAGGAGTTCGACGCCGACGCCTCGTTGGAAGATGTAAAGGCAACCTTTTCCTTGCCCGAAGTCAAGACATGGACCCTCGAACGTGGTCTCGAGTATTCCGCGCCGCGTGAAGCCTACCACGGCATGGTGCGCGAGAGGGTAGGTCTTTCGCCTTTCATGTCAGTCGGCCCCGAAGGTGCTGAGCGAAATGTGCAGGCCCCGGCCGGGGGCGCGACAGACATCGAGCATACCGCGGCTCAACGGGCGCAGGACTAGCCCGCGCCGGCGCGGATCATGTCCGACATTCGATACGACTGGCTGGGGGATGTCCCCCTGCAATGGCCCAACTTCCTGGACACTCCACCCGAGGAAAACGACCCCGAATCGGCTCGCGTCTTCGTTATTCCAGTCCCCTACGACAGCACGACGTCCTTCAGAGGAGGCGCACGCGAAGGGCCGGACGCGATCATAAAGGCGTCCCGTCTTCTTGAGGACTACGACCACGAGCTGGGCAGGGACGTCTCCATCGTCGGCATACACACAACCCCCGAGATCGCCCCGGACGTCTCCGGACCAGAGGCGATGGTGGAGCGAATACGCCGGGCCGTCAGCTCCGCGGCCAGCCACGGCAAGCTCGTCGCGCTGCTTGGCGGCGAGCACACGATAGCCATCGGCGCGGTCCAGGCGTTCAAGGAGCGACACGACGATCTATCGGTGCTGTACCTGGATGCACACGCCGACCTTCGCGACGAGTACATGGGCGCCCGCTGGGGCCACGCCTGCGTCGCTCGACGCATATGCGAGGTCGCGCCGATCGTACAGGTAGGCGTCCGCAGCCTCAGCGAAGAGGAAAACGATTTTATCCAGTCACAGGGCATTCCCGTATATTTCTGGCGTAGCGGTTCCTCGGACGTTGAGGATATCGCTCAGTCTGTGGGTGACCAGCTTACGCGGCACGTGTACATCAGCATCGACATGGACGTCTTCGACCCTGCCGTCGTGTCCGCCGTCGGCACGCCGGAGCCGGGTGGGATGCTCTGGCACGAGGTCACGAGCCTGCTCCGTACCGTCGCTGAAGGCAGAGAGATCGTGGGCTTCGATATATCGGAGCTCAGCCCGCCGGAAGGGCCCACGGCCGGGGCGTTCACCGCTGCGAGACTGGCCTACAAGCTGATGGGGTACAGCATTCGGTGATTACTTTATGCGCGGCTTTCCCACGTGTTAAAATGCTCACAGGAACACCGCTGCTCAATCTAGACGAAATATCGATTTTGACGACAAAGGGGTAGGCAGTATATGTCCACGACCGACAAGGTAATTTACCTGGACCACTCCGCGACGACCCCGGTGCGTGAAGAGGTACTGCAGGCCATGCTCCCCTACTTTTCGGAGAGCTTCGGCAACCCCTCCAGCATCTATACCCTGGCGCAGGAGGCGCGCAAGGCCGTTGACGATGCCCGCGAGACTATCTCGCACCTGCTGGGCGCCAGGATGAGCGAGGTCGTCTTCACCAGCGGCGGCACGGAGTCCGACAACGCGGCGTTGAAGGGCGTCGCATTCGCGCTCAAGCACGTCGGCAACCACATAATTACATCGAACATAGAGCACCACGCGGTGCTGCACACCTGTCATCAGCTGGAGCAGTTCGGGTTCGACGTCACCTACCTTCCGGTGGACCGAGACGGCCTGATATCCCCCGATGAGGTTGCCGCCGCCATCACCGACGAGACGATACTCGTAAGCATCATGATGGCAAACAACGAGATCGGCACGATACAGCCCATCAAGGAAATCACGAGGCTCGTAAAAGAAGAGGCCCAGCGAAGGCGACGGACCATCACGGTCCACACGGACGCGGTCCAGGCGGCCGGCCTGCTGGAAATCAACGTGAGAGACCTCGGTGTCGACCTTCTGAGCCTCTCCGCCCACAAGTTTTACGGTCCGAAGGGCGTTGGCCTCCTTTATATTCGCAGAGGGACAGCCTTCGAGCCGCAGAACATGGGCGGCGGGCAGGAGCGTCAGCGTCGCTCGGGCACTGAGAACGTACCCGGAATAGTGGGCCTGGCAGAGGCGTACAGATTGGCGTGCGAGGAGCGCGACGAGGTCGCCGCGCGGTGTTTTCGGCTGAGAGAAAGATTGCTCGCCGGGCTCGAGGAGAGGATAGACCGTGTCCATATCAACGGCCATCCGACCCGCAGGCTGCCCAACAACATCAACGTGTCCTTCGAGGACGTGGAGGGGGAGCCGGTACTGCTCGGCCTGGACTTCGCCGGTATATGGGCTTCGAGCGGCAGCGCATGCTCCTCGGCCTCCCTCGAACCCTCGCATGTACTGCTTGCCATCGGGCGGTCCGCAAATCTGGCCCAGGGAAGTTTACGTATTACATTAGGTCGGGAAAATACCGAGGAAGACGTAGACTACGTGCTCTCGGTGCTCCCCGGACTGGTGGAGAAGCTGAGGGCGATGCCGTCCCTTTCGGCCGTTGACTGATCTCAGCGCTCGAGAGTCCTCGCCGTTGTCGCACATGATACACTCGTTTGATTCAGAGGGCAGTGTAATTAACTGATGTGGACTTCTCCCAGCATCTCCAATAGCAACCCACGAGGAATTAAAGGCGACCTTACGCGATTCGGTCTGGTACGGCTTCGATTCGCCACCTATCTGTTGGCGGCGCTGGCACTGCTGCTGCTCGCCTGCGGTTCCGAGCCGGAGATGCTGATCGTCAGGGGGAGGAGTCTTGAGCTCCACGCCTCGCAGCCGAACCTCGTGGACAAGATCGCGTTTCTGGACAGCCAGGGGAATCATCGCGTCCTGCGGCCCAGGGCGTCCAACAGGCAGCTGGCGATGATCGACGTGACGATCGTGAACAGGACGAGCCTTATCACGCCGCTCTTGGTGGACCCGGACGCCGCAAATCTTGGCGATAGGCGAGGCGAGAGGGTAAGCCCGTTAAATCCCTTCGATAACGCCGAGTTTGTCGACGCGGCCAGCCCCGACGAGGACAAGTTCAAGCCGTTTCTCTGGGGCGAAGTAGATCTGGACAAAAACTTCCAGGTGCAGGGATGGATGGTGTTCGACGTTCCCAAGGGCCTCATTCTGGGAACCCTGTGGTGGGAGGAGGTCGACAGCATAGTGGGGGACTACGTTAACTACGAGCTGACAAGGCCGGGAGGACCCAGGCGCTGAAACGTGCCGCCCATAATCGCGGACAATGGCCTGACGCGAACGATTCGGGAGCGGGGGAAGGTGTCCCTTTGCTTCCCCGGGTCGGCGAATGACAAATATGGGGACGGTGGAGAGTCGGTTTATATGCTTATGGTATAGTGGAATCTCCGCTACATCGTTGGCATCCTATTATACGGAAGGATAAACTTCCTAACATTGAGAAACCTCGGAGGACCTTACTAAATGGCACATACTATGGAAGTAACCGACAGCACCTTTGACCAGGAGGTCATAAAGTCGGACACGCCTGTCCTGGTGGACTTTTGGGCGGACTGGTGCGCACCCTGCAAGATGATCGCACCGCTGGTCGAAGAGCTCGCAGAGGAGTATGACGGCCAGGTCAAGTTCGCCAAGCTGGACGTAGACTCCAATCCTCAGACCGCCATGACCTACGGCGTCAGGGGCATCCCCACTCTGCTCATATTCAGCGATGGGCAACCCGTGAAGCAGGTCGTGGGCGCGGTCCCCAAGTCCGTGCTCAAGAAGAACCTGGACGAGGCGCTGGCCTCTTAACAGCCGGCTCTGCACGCGATGCCTCAACGCGGTGTTGCGTTATATAAGCAATCGACTATAATCATTCGGGGCGTTCGATAGAGCGCCCCTTTGATGTTCTCGACTTCTTGTTCAGAAGTGGGGACACTCAGGAGGTTTTTGGCCGTCGGAGTTTTGGGGCCCGTGGGCCCCTGCGACCTCGCAAAGCCAAAGACACTTGGGAGCGGATAGGCTCCGGTGGGTCTCACGGACTTCAAATCCGATGGCTCCGGCCCTGCGGCCGGTGCGGTGGGTTCGACTCCCTCTCGCTCCCGCCACCATTGCGATGCCATGCGTGGCGTTTAGGTTTCATCGATTTTCAACTGATAATATGGCTCGATATTTGCCTCTAGCTAATCCGCGACGGCCCATTTGATATTTGAGCGTGGAGTTAGACTAAGACGACAGCAACGACCTGGAGCGACTGCGACAGGCTTTGGGATAGTTAGCTGTTCTTTCGCAGGTCCGAGGCATGTTTCGCAGCAAAGCCAGGAGTGCCATTTCCTCTGGCGCCAATCCCTGCGCAAGCGGCCCGTCAACATGATCCTGAACAGTAGCCTCTACTCGTTAAAGTACTCTTTATAAGGCTTTACATCGAGGATTATCATCATGTCGAGATTCATTTTGTGGTAAATACCCTCGATTTCTTTGTCGGTGTACTCCCGTAGTCTATCTTCGGCCCTGAACAGCTCTATCTCAATCTTATGCTCGTCCCATCCCGCCGAAGGCGCTGATTGCTCTAACTTTTTCTCCTCCTTTTCGGAGAGATGTCTTTGAACACTCTCGGCCACCGGCCGTTGAACGCGTTTCGTCTGCAGCTCTCTTTTTGCAGT
>JADFKI010000239.1 GCA_022565015.1 Chloroflexota bacterium | reverse complement strand
CGTCGTGACGACCGGCGGCCCTGTCGATATCATGATACCTGCCACTACTTGGAGGGAGAAACAGGATGACGGATAGAGCCAATCAAATCTCAACCAACGACCCGGTAGCCGCGGCGAAAACATGGTTCGCTCGATTGAGCGCAAACTGCGCGGCCGTGGACTACGACTCGACAATGGACATATTCGCCGAAGACGTCGTGGCGTTCGGCACGAAGATGGACATCGTCTCCGGTCTCGATAATCTCCGCAAGAACCAGTGGGAGGGCATCTGGCCGAACATTCGCGACTTCAAGGTGGAACTGGACAGCGTGCAAGCCGGTGGGGACGCCGCTCACGCCTGGGGCGTGGCTACGTGGACCTCCACGGGCTTCCACGAGTCCGGCGAATCATACTTTCGCCCCGGAAGAGCCACCGTGACGCTGGAGAAGCGGGGCGGCGCTTGGCTGGCGACGCATACCCACTTCTCGCTGTTTCCGGGGACGCCGCAAAGGACATTCGGTCCCAAATAAGCCGCGTAATGCAGATGACCGGCGACCCCTTCGCGGGCCGGTCCCTTGGCTGGAAAAACGGGCTACTGACCGTCGTCGGCGGAGATAATCTCGCCGTCGGAGGCTGCGGACAGGGCCTTGTCCAGAATGTCCAGCAACGACGCCTCCATCTCGAACTGTTTAGGCGCCACCTCGCTGGTAAGCTCCCGAATCTCTGACTGGATGTCTCGTTCCCGGCTCAAGAAATTGTGCAGCTCCTCCTCGAGGGTGAGCGCCTCGACCTGCAGTGGGCGAATCTCATCCTCAACCACCGAGTTTAGCTGGTCTTCTAGTTCGTTGGCGCTGTCTTGAAGCTGCGAGCGAGCGGAGGCCATCTGCTCCTGTGCTTGCTCTTCCAGCGCCCATCGCTTGTCCTCGAGCTCCATCCGGCGGGCTTCCATGTCCTCCATCAAGTCCCTGAACTCGTCATGAAGCAGGCGCTGGGCATCATCTTGCTCCCAGAACAGCCCTTGCAATGTTTCCTCAACGGCAAACCGCATATCATCCATGTCGCGGCGGGCATCCTCGCTTTCGGCATAGATGCGTCGTTCCCTTTCCTGCAGCGCCTCGATCTTCTCCTGGACCTCCTTTGCGTCTTCGGACTCATGTTCCAGGCGATCGAGCTTACGGAAAAGGCTCTCGATCTCGTCGCGAAACTCCATCGCCCTCTCTTCAATCTTCCGATTGTCGTGGATATCGCGGTCAAACTCTCGTAGGATGTCCTGCTTAGCGGAGATCAGCTCATTGTAATGGTCGTGAAGCTCGCGCTCGTCTTCACGGAACTGCTCTTCGAGTTGGCGGGCCTCGTGATGGAAGTCGCGCTGGAGATCTTCCAACTCCTTGAATTGGAGCCGGTATTCATTTTCGAACTCGAAGAACTGGTCTTCGCCGCCGTCGTGGTTGCGAAACTGGTCTTCTATGGGAAGGATCTTCTCCATCTCCACCTGCCGAATCTGGCGGTGGATCTCTTCGAGGCGCTGCCTTCGGGGCTCGATCTCGTCGAACTGCAGGTCCTCGATCTCGCTGACCCTGGGAAGTATCTCCGCCTGCTGCAGACGTTGGATTTCGCGTCCAGTGTCGAGTATCTGCTGCGCGTCCTGCGCCGTTATGGGGCCGCAAGCTATCGCCGCGATCATCGCGACGCCGGCGCCAATAGGACCCAGACGCAGAAGCAGGGCCTTGATGGAATCTCGATATTCTGCTCCGAACATAGAATTGCTCCGTAGCGTACTTCGATACGAATCAGACTTCGTATTTCATAGTGATTGAAGGTGTGCCTTCTGTTTGCACCAACCCATATTGCTTTAATCGGTCCCTGAAATCATCGGGGCGAACATCCGAGGCATTGACGGCATGCCGTTGGTCAAGCTGGGTACGGGCACCCAGATTTCAGGGCTGGTTGGTTCATTCGCCTTGTGAACGGGGGCGACAAAAGTGCCCCTTTCTCGTGAACGGTCCGACGAGTCGGAGGGGGTTCGGCCCCGCGCCTTTTCCGTTGTAGGCATTTCTGCTAAAGTTCACAAACGTGAATACAGGCCAGGCGCGCTTCCCCTGGCAGACCATGAGAGCGGCAACATGGCCCGGTCCGCGCGCCGAAAATTCAACCCTGTGAACGTTGGGACGGTGAAACCAGAAGATGAGCAATCCAAGAGCAGACTACAGCGCGATATTCGACAGGCCTCCGCTGAAGCTTCCCAACGCCCGAATCGGCGTGTGGGTGATCGTCAACGTGGAGGAGTGGGACATCAACGAGCCCATGGCCCGGCAGGTGCTGCCGACTCCCCAGGGCGTGTCGGTGATTCCCGACATCCCGAACTACAGCTGGCACGAGTACGGCATGCGCGTGGGTTACTGGCGTATCAAGAAGATTCTCGACGATCTTGGCATCAAGGCGACGGTCAGCCTGAACGCCTCCGTCTGCAACAGCTATCCGGAGGTATTCAAGTCGATGCTGGACTCCGAGTGGGAGCTCATGGGCCACGGCTTCAAGCAGAAGGCGCTTCCCATGGAGGCCGACGTTCGCGGCACCATTCGCAAGACCATCGCGACGATAAAAGAGGCGTCGGGCACCGCGCCCC
This sequence comes from Chloroflexota bacterium, assembly GCA_022565015.1. Taxonomy (GTDB): domain Bacteria; phylum Chloroflexota; class Dehalococcoidia; order Lucifugimonadales; family JADFKI01; genus JADFKI01. Next base: position 3,241 of record JADFKI010000239.1, on the reverse strand, counting down.
GAGGCTGGATGGGACCGGGCCTGGCGGGCACCTTCGACACGCCGGACCTGCTGGCCGAGGAGGGCATCGAATATACCTGCGACTGGGTCATGGACGACCAGCCGGTGCCGCTCAAGGTGCGCTCAGGCCGCCTCATATCCCTTCCATATACACAGGAGCTGAACGACATCGCGATGTACGTCGTCCAGCACCATAGCTCACCGGAAATGTACGAACGGGGCAAAGACCATTTCGACGTTCTGTATGAGGAGAGCGCCGAATCGGCACGATTCATGGCTATCGCCCTTCATCCATACATCATGGGCGTGCCGCACCGCATCCGCTATTTCGCCAAGCTGCTGGACTACATCAGGTCTCACGATGGGGTGCAGTTCATGACCGGCAGCGAGATACTGGACTGGTACGATTCCGTTTCATAGGTGGGCCGGCCATGACAGTCGTAGACACCCATTGCCACGCCGGAAACAGCTGGTTCGAACCCATAGAGTCGCTGCTGTTTCAGATGGACGCCAACGGCGTGGAAAAGGCCGCGTTGATACAGCACCGCGGCGTCTTCGATAACAGCTATCTCCTGGAGTCTGCAGGCAGACACCCCGGACGCTTCGCCGTCGTCGCGATGGTAGACTCCTCGGAGCCGGACGCGCCCGATGCCCTGGAGCGATGGGCCACCGAGGGTGCGGTGGGTGTCAGAATCGAGCCCACCGAGCGCTCCCCCGGCTCAGACCCGCATGCCCTGTGGAAGAAGGCACGAGACCTGGGTCTGGTCGTGAGCTGCTCGGGCGGCGTCGAGGGCTTCGCGTCGGATGGGTTCGCCGAGCTTGTCTCGGAGCTCTCCGACCTGACGTTTATCATCGAGCACCTGGCCGGAGTCGGCGTAGGCGCCCAGCCTCCTTTCAGCGCGTACAAGAAGGCGCTGGACCTGGCCCGCTTTCCCAACACGTACATCAAGGTCGGCGGCCTCGGCGAGATCAGCGAGCGCCCCTCTGTGCTGCATCCGGCGTTTCACTTCGACCACACGCCTCCTTTGATCGAGATGGCCTACGACGCCTTTGGGCCGCAACGCATGATGTGGGGCAGCGACTACCCGCCGGTGAGCAACCGCGAGGGCTACCGCAACGCCCTGGAGGGAGTCAGAGACCACCCCGCCTTCAAGAGCGACGAGGACCGCGATTGGGTCATGGGCGGCACCGCGATGATCGTGTTCGGGTTCTAGCAGCCGCGCTGGATCTATTTCGTAGGTCTTTGTCGAATTCTTCAGGTTGAGGGTCTCCCAACGAGGCCATCCGGAAGCGCTTGGAGCCAAATGACTTCATCCCGGTGCTTCAGTATTTCCCACCACTTTCTTGAACGGTGGCTATCTGCCTTATTCTCCTTCACCATCATCAGCCGCCAGCGTGATATGGGTGCCTACGCCATTTTGAACGAACGCATTCGGCAATGCGTGGAAGATGGCATTGCCGGCCCTGTAGCCTGTGCAGTGGGCGGGGGAAAGAATGTCGGGCTGCATTTCAATGAGGGCCTCAATAACCTTTGGCATTCGGTCATGGAAAAACGGCGGTCCCAGGTGGAACCCGCCAATTACCGCATGAACGTCATCGACCCCAGTGATCGACCTCGCGTGGTTTACCGTGTTAACGATGCCCGCGTGACCGCATCCTGAAAGGACCACCAGCCCCTTGCCCTTGACATTGACGACGAGCCCCTGGTCGTCGCAGATAAGCGGGTCCGGCTCGAACTCGTCATCGCGTTCGGCGTAGTGAGCGGGCCAGCCTGTCTCGAAATCGTTTGTTCGTTCCACCTGACCAGTTACAAGCGCCATGCCCTCGATGACGAAGGATGGGTCGCGGGTTTCGATAAGCTCGACGCCCGCGTCCCTGAGGCCCCGCCTCGACAGGTTTCCGCCCCCCGCCTCGATCTCGCCCTTCGCGTCCTTGACTCCGCGCCTGAGGTAAGCGTCCGGGTGGAGTGTTAGCGGCATGGCGAGCTTTCCCAATCGCTTCTCCACGCCCAACAGTCCCATGACATGGTCCCAATGGCCGTGGGAAAGCACAACGCAGTTCCAGTCCCGTGGACTTATCTCCAGGCAGTCCAGGTTATGCATCAGGCCGCCCGGGCTTCCGCCCGCGTCGAACAACACCGTGCGCGTTATGCCGTTTCTCGTAACTCGGACGAGCATGGACAGGCCGTGGCCGCCAACGAAGGGCACGCGCCGTTCGTCTGCGAGCAGCTTCGACACGATATTATTGCTGCCTTTTGCGCTGAGGCGGCGGACGGCGTCCTGTCCCAGCGCGTTGCTGTCTACCAGATTCTCATACAGGGTTGTTACCTCCACCTTGTCCACGGCCTTCAGATCGATTGTGCCGTTCATTTAGAAGCCTCCTTCGTTGTGGATAGGTCCGATTATTGCCGGCTGTAGCAGCATCACCTAACCAGCTCGTCGTAGATGGCCCGCGAGACGGCGGCCAGCGCCAGGTCCGTCTCCAGCACCTCTCCCGTCACCTGCTTTGCCATGATCGCCACGCTGTACGGCCCGTTGGGGGCGTACACCACGCCGACGTCGCACCGCACGCCGTGGTAGCTGCCCGTCTTATGCGCGCTCTCTGTGCCCGCCGGCAATCTTAAGGGCAGTACGTTGTTTAGCTGCTGACGCTTCATGATGTCGAAGAAGACCTCTCGCGACGACCCGGACAGCGCTTCTCCGCGATAGACCATCTCCAGGAGTCGGCACATGTCGTTGGGAGAAGAGACGTCGGACTTTTCCTCTGAAAACCCGTCCGAGTCCATGACGAACTGCCTCAGGAACAGCTTATCGGTCGCCATGTCGTAAGTGTGAAGCGGGTTGTCGACATCGAGGCCGACGACGCTGTAAAGCAGCTCCCTGGTCGTCATGGGGATTCGCGTCTTAGTCAGCCCGAGAGTCTGCAGCCTTGCACCCAGGTTCTCGCGGCCCACCATGTTGTACAGGATGTCCGTGGCCATGTTGTCGCTGATGATGATCATGAGCATCGCCAGGTCTTTCACCGTTGGCTGCAAGCCTGCGCCCAGCTGCTTGAAGACGCCCGATCCAGGAGTTCGCTGATCGTCGGTCAGCTCGATGCGCTGGGCGAGGTCTATCTTGCCCTGGTCAACCTGACAGAGCAGCTCGACCAGCAGTGGGACTTTGAACGTGCTGGCAGTGAGGAACACGCCGTCGGCGTTGTGACGGATCTCCGCTCCGGTCTCCAGGTGCTTCGCTGAGATT
>JADFKI010000238.1 GCA_022565015.1 Chloroflexota bacterium | reverse complement strand
TGGACCAGCCGTACAGTGTTGCCAAGGTCTGGGACCTGATGACCCATCTGTGGCTGCCGTCGCTTATTCTTGCCGTGGCCGGCACCGCTCAGCTGATTCGCGTATTGCGGGCGAACATGCTGGATGAGCTGCGAAAACCATACGTGGTGACCGCCCGAGCCAAGGGATTGGCGGAGTGGCGGGTCGTGACCAAGTACCCCCTGCGCGTTGCCATGAATCCGCTGATGAGCACCGTCGGCTACCTGCTGCCATTGCTGGTGTCCGGCAGCATCATCGTCTCTATTGTGATGAGCCTGCCCACGGTTGGTCCGATGTTGCTCCGCGCCCTACTGGCACAGGATATGTTTTTGGCAGGCACGATAATAATGCTCATAGGCATAATGACGGTCATCGGCACCTTTATCTCGGACCTGTTGCTGGCGTGGATCGATCCTCGAATCAGGATGGAGGGCACATAGATGGCCGATGAAAGTGCTGTCCTAGGAAGGGTCATAGACGAAGCCGTCGATCGTACGACGGACCGCGTCTACGTCGCCTCCCAGTGGCAGCTGATGTGGTGGAGGCTCCGCAAACATCGGTTGGCCATAGTCGCCGCTGCCGTGCTGGGAATGTTTTACTTCGTAGTTATCTTCGCGAATTTCCTGGCCACTTCAGACCCCGCGCTTAGCGAGGCCCGCCGAGGGGAGATGCCTCCTCAACGGCTCCATTTCTTTGATGGAATCAAGCCAAGCCTTCACGTCAACGGCGTCTCCGGATATCGCGACTCCGTGTCTTTCAAAAGGATCTACGTGACCGACGAAGACACCAAATTTCCGGTGAGGCTTTTTGCACGAGGCTATGAATACAAGTTCCTGGGCATAATAAAGATGGACAGGCATCTGTTGGGGGTCAGTAGTCCTCTTAAAGCCGAGGAGACCATATTCTTGTTGGGAACGGACGTCCAGGGAAGAGATGTCTGGTCTCGACTAATGCTGGCGACTAGAATCTCGATGCTCATAGGCCTGGTCAGCGTGGTTATCAGCCTCGTTTTGGGGGTGGTGCTGGGAGGCATATCGGGCTATTACGGCGGCTGGATGGACCTCGTAATACAGCGGGTAATCGAGATTCTCCGCTCCATACCCACGATTCCTCTCTGGATGGGTATCGCGGCTTCCGTGCCCCGCGACTGGTCGATTATCAAGATCTACTTTGCCATTACCATCATTATATCCCTCATAGGCTGGACGACCCTGGCCCGGGAGGTCCGCGGCCGGTTTCTCTCCCTCCGAGATGAGGACTTTGTCACGGCGGCGGAGCTAGCCGGCGCCAGCAAAATGCGCATCATCTTCCGCCACATGGCTCCCTCTTTCATGAGCCATATCATCGCGTCGACAACCCTGGCGCTGCCCGCCATTATCATCAGCGAGACGTCCTTGAGCTTCCTGGGCCTGGGACTTCGCCCACCGGCTATCAGTTGGGGCGTCATGCTTCAGGCCGCGCAGAACGTGCAGACTATAGCCCTGACTCCGTGGCTCATGATTCCGGCGATCCCCGTAATCGTCGCGGTCTTGGCCTTCAATTTCCTGGGAGATGGATTACGTGATGCAGCCGACCCATATGGCTAGTACCGGCGAGGCCGCAGAGGCGCAGAGTAGGCCGATACTTTCAGTGCGAAATCTGAAGACTTATTTTCCACTGGATGAAGGGACAGTAAGGGCCGTCGACGGCGTGAGCTTCGATCTGAAAGCGTCTCAGACCATCGGCATCGTCGGCGAGAGCGGTTGCGGCAAGTCCATTACCGCAAGGTCAATACTCGGCATTCTGGACAAGCCGGGCCGTATTGAGGAGGGGGAGATCCTCTTCTCCAGGCCGAGCTCCGACGGGGAAGCGCCCGCAGGGGCCGTAGACCTCGTTCAGCTAGACCCCAATGGCGTGGAGATGCGTTCAATAAGAGGGGGAGAGATCGCCTACGTCTTTCAGGAGCCAATGACCTCGTTCAGCCCGGTCCACACGATAGGAAACCAGCTAATTGAAACCATCATGCTTCATCGGAAGGTCACTAAGAAGGATGCCCGTGAGATGGCGATCGAGGCGCTGCGCCAGGTGGGTGTTCCCCTGCCCGAGCAGAGGATAAACGAGTATTCCTTCCAATTGAGCGGTGGTCTTAGACAGCGTGCGATGATTGCCATGGCGCTGTCGAGCAACCCCAGCATCCTCATAGCCGATGAGCCGACCACCGCCTTGGACGTCACAACCCAGGCCCAGATACTCGACCTCATGCGCGATATACAACAGAAGGTGGGCATGGCCATTATCCTCATTACTCACGATCTTGGAGTAATCGCGGAGATGACCGAATACGTCGTGGTCATGTACCTGGGCAAGGTCGTGGAAAGTGCAACGGTCGATGACATATTCCACAATCCGAAGCATCCCTACACTCGCGCGCTCCTAAAGTCCATACCCCGCATGCAGGCGGTCTCGCGAGAGAGACTCGCCTCCATAACCGGGAGCGTTCCTCATCCTTACGACCGTCCCACGGGTTGCCCCTACAATCCGCGATGTCCTGACTTCATGGAGAACCGTTGCGACGTACGGGAGCCCAGCCTGAGTGCGTTGCAGGTAGGCCACGAGGTGAGTTGCTTTCTTTATCAGGAGGATAGCTCGTGACGGCACCGACTACGGATAACGGCAAGACCTTGCTTGAAGTCAAGGGACTAAAGAAATACTTCCCCATCAAGAAGGGCTTCTTGAGAAAAGAGGTCGGCAATATCCGTGCCGTCGACGATGTCAGCTTTTACATCAACGAGGGGGAGACGCTAAGCCTGGTTGGCGAGAGTGGCTGCGGTAAGACGACGACCGCCAGGTGCATTCTGAGGGCTATCGACCCGACCAGCGGTGAGATACTTTACCACTCGGAAGATGGGACCCTGGTGGACGTGGTCGGTCTGTCGCATTCGCAGCTGCGGGTGCTGCGACGCGAGATGCAGATGATTTTCCAGGACCCGTTCTCCTCTCTGAATCCTCGCATGACTCTCTTCGACATCGTTGCCGAACCCTTCGTTGTGAATAAGATCGGGAACCGCAAGGAGCGCGAGGAACGAGTTGCCGAGCTTCTCAACATGGTGGGGCTTCGTCCGGAGTTTATGCGCCGTTTTCCCCATGCATTTAGTGGCGGCCAAAGACAGCGTATCGGCATCGCTCGGGCCCTTGCTCTGAACCCTCGGCTCATCGTCGCCGACGAGCCGGTATCGGCCCTGGACGTATCAGTTCAGGCGCAGGTGCTGAACCTCATGCTCGATCTCCAGGAAGAGCTTGGCCTTACCTATCTGTTTGTCGCCCACGACTTGAGCGTCGTTAAGCACATTAGCGATCGCGTCGCCGTAATGTACGTCGGCAAGCTCGTGGAGATGGCGCCGACCGAAGATATCTTTTCCAATCCGAAACATCCTTATACTGCGGCCCTGATGTCGGCGGTCCCGGAACCGGACCCCAGGGCCCGCACGGACCGAATCGTGCTACAGGGCGAGGTCGCTAACCCGGCCAACCCACCGACAGGTTGCTACTTCCATCCACGGTGCACTTATGCGAAGGATGTCTGCCGCACGGAAACGCCTCAGTTGCGGGAGATCTCCCCCAAGCGATTTGTCAGCTGTCATCGAGCAGAAGAGCTGGATCTGGCGGGCGTGGTAACTAGCGGAACTCAATGACACTGACACGGACGTCTTTTCCGCGAATCGACTCACACATCGGAAAACGGCGCCTGCGGCTGGTTATCTGCCTGGGTCTATACGGCGGCGCACTTGGGGCCTCCTCCCTACTCGTTTCCTTTATGGCGCGCACTAGATACCCGATAGAGCCTGAGCATTTGCAGTTTGTCCCGTCCGTGATTCTCTCCGGTGGCGGCTGGATAACGGGAGCGATTATCGCCGGGCTGATCGGATACTGGATAGCTCCGACCTCCGTACGACCGCATAACATTATCCTTTGGCTGTTTATAGGATTCGCCTTCGGGGTGCTGCTGCCGTTCTTCTCGGGCGCGCTCATGCCCTTGGGCACCGTCTATCTGGATCTTGCCCTGGGCATAATACGTCTGAGCGACTTACCGATGCTCACCCTCGATGCACTTATGCGCGCACCGATCTCTGCTTTTTCCCAGGGGGTGCTCGGGCTCTTCACCGGACTGATCGCCGGGACTATGTTCGGAGTTGGTGCATGGGTGATGGACATCGCTAACACGTCGTCCCACCCTCACGCTTCGAGGTACGTCCCATACGTCTTATCGTTCAGCTTTTCAGCGGTGGCTGTGGCCATCGCCGCGTTCGGTCCGGCGGACGCACTTGCCAAGCTCGGCTGATACGTTCGCCGGGTTGTCGGACCAACCAGGCTCATAGGACACGCGCCGGACTAGTCCGCGACAGGCTCGTGGGACAGGAGTTCCTTCGCCTGCTCTTCAGTGAGCGCTTCCAGCTCCGCAAGCATGCGGCCCACCTCGGCCTGGTCTGCCTTTCTCGCCCGATTCTCCGTTATCACCAGGGCCATCTGCTCCACTGTGGGCGATTCAAAGAGCGACTTGAGCGGCAACTCAACTCGGAAGGCGGTTATGGCCCTGGATACGACCTGCGAAGCCATCAGCGAGTGACCACCCAGGTCGAAGAAGCCGTCTTGAATGCCCACGCGGTCCAGGCGAAGCACGTCGGCCCATATATTCGCCAGCTCCACCTCAACGGGCGTGCGGGATTGAACGAACGGCGTATCTATCTCAGGGCGTCCATTGCCGGGGTCGGGAAGCGCATTTCTGTCCACCTTGCCGTTGAGCGACAGCGGCAGCGCCTCCAGCACGACAAAGGATGAGGGCACCATGTATCCAGGCAGCCTGTCCGCGAGCCCACGACGCATCGCGCTGACTCTGGGTGGTCGCTCTCCATCGGGTACGATATAGGCCACGAGGCGCATGTTGTTAGGTCCGTCTTCGCGTGTCGTGACCACACACTGTTTTACGTATTCCAGGTCCAGAAGCCCTCTCTCGACCTCTGATAATGCGACGGTGTACCCCCTGATTTTCACCTGAAAGTCTTTTCGGCCCTGGTGCACTAGGCTGCCGTCCGGGAGCCTAGTGCCCATGTCCCCGGTCCTGTACGTCCGCATTCCAGCAGCATCAGGATCCTCCGTGAAGGCGGCTTGCGTCAGGTCCGGCCTCCGCCAGTTGCCCGGCGAGAGGTACCGACTTCTGACGGCGATTTCGCCCATCTGTCTGGGACCGACCTCGTTGCCCTCATCATCAAGCAGGAGGATCTCTTTGCCATCCAGCGCGTAGCCGACAGGCACCGTACTACCATGAATCTCAGTCTCTTTGTCCATGAAATACAGTCCCTGCGTCCCTGCCTCGGTGGAGGCCAGGCCATTTACGAGGACGCAGTCTGATGAGAAGTGTTTCTTATATAGGTCAACGTCCCTCTTGGTCAGGGACTCGCTCCCCAATCTGATCAGACGAAGATCGGGAAACTCTTCGTCTCCCGTCAGCGTATCCACGAAATGCCGAAAGAGGGCCGATCCTGAGAGGTAGAAAGTGATATGCTCCCTAATTAGCCAGTCCGCGAAATGCGCCAGGCCCCTCTCCGCAACGTTCGTGGGATGGAGAGCCGCACCGTTAAGCAGGGCGATGAATATGTTCTTCATCGCGCTACCTGTCCCAAAGGTAAGGAGGGTCAGGCGGTCCTCGGGGCAGACGCGGAAAGAGTTCGTCCGCAACAAAATGTCATGTAGGATGTAGACGTGGTCCTGTACGACTGCCTTGGGCTCGCCTGTCGTACCCGACGTGTACACGAAGTAGGCATATGCGTCCGGGGGTATGGGCAGGCCGACGTTG
>JADFKI010000237.1 GCA_022565015.1 Chloroflexota bacterium | reverse complement strand
CAGTCTCACCCTTCACTACTGAATTGGAGCTCCGGGGATGGTGGCACGGGAGAGACTACCCTTACGACGTGATCCAGAATATGATTATCCTCGGTTAGTTTAGATAACGGTAGGTCCCATTCGAAAAAGAGGCATACGCATGAAAATAGGAATATTCCTGGGCACCCAGATCTCACCCGAAAACTCCCTGGCGCAGCAGGTCCGAGAGAGCGCCGAGCAGGTGAGGGCGGCGCGAGACGCCGGCTTCGACCTGATCTGCTCGGGCCAGCACTTCCTCTCGCACCCATACCAGCAGACCACGATCCTGCCCTTCCTCGCCCGTATGGCCGCTGAAGCCGGCGAGATGCAGGTCGCCGCGTCCGTCGTTCTCGTTCCGCTGCACAACCCGGTCGCCATGGCCGAGGACGTCGCGACGATGGACGCCATATGCGACGGTCGTTTCATATTCGGCATCGGGCTCGGCTATCGCGACGAGGAGTACGCCGCCTTCGGAGTGAAGACCAGCGAGCGCGTGGGCCGACTGCACGAGGCCCTGGACGTCATGAAGCGCCTGTGGACAGAAGATGAGGTCGAGCACGACGGCAAGTACTATCAGGTTCCGAAGACGAAGACGGCCTCCCGGACCATCCAAAAACCTCACCCGCCCATATGGGTCGCGGCCAACGCCGACAGCGCCATACGCAGGGCGGCGCGCTGGGGCTACCCCTGGATCGTGAACCCCCACGCCACGATGACGATGATCGCCGGGCAGCTTGACATGTATCGCGAAGAGGTCTCCAAGGCGGGCCACGCGATGCCGGAGTCCATGCCCATGATCCGCGAGCTTTACATCTCCGAGGACAGGGAGAAGGCGTACATCGAGAGCCGGCCGTATCTGGAGAGCAAGTACGCCGCGTACGCGAGCTGGGGCCAGGACAAGGCGCTGCCGGGCGAGGAGGACTTCACCGTGCCCTACGACCAGCTGGCGCGAGACCGCTTCCTTTTGGGCTCACCCGACGACGTCGTCGGCGAGATTCAGCGCTACGAGAAGGACCTGGGCGTCAACTACCTGATCTTCAGAATGCAGTGGCCCGGCATGTCGCAGGACAAGGTCCTGGAGCAGATCGAGCTAATGGGCCGCCACGTCATACCCAGGGTCAAGGGCTAGTCAATCAATCTGTCGAGCTTGCGGTAGCCCAATCCATGCGGCCTTTATCTGTGCCTTCTTCGATAGGGACGAATTGTGGGTAGCCCGCGAAGATGGACATATGAACGGGATTCGTAGCGAAAGGATTATGGTAAATGCGAAGCGTGCTCGTGTGGTGTTCGCCACCGCTCAGATACTGATAAAAAGCGACGGCGCTCACATGTCGGTAATTAAGTCTGCCTTCCAGAGCTGAATAAAATATCCCGTCATTAGTATTCGTTTCTTCTGTGTCGACCACATTACCCTCGGAGTCTCTTAGAAGTCTCAAAGAGGGCGACCCGTATAATGCACCCTTTTCGTCGGTCTGATAACTGCCGTTCAATGCTTCGATGCCTATGACAAAAGGCTGGTTTGGTTTTCCGTACCTTGACGCCTTCTCCTCAATAATTTGAAAGAGCTTGTTTCTCATCTTTGGAAACCCATCGACGAAGTAATAGACACGTGAATGCATATCGGGAAAATCATCTGGAAGTTTTTCGAACGTGAAATCAAAACCATATTGGCTGCCTCGCAATGGGAATCTGCAATAAGTGTACTTTTCTTGGACGTTCTCCTCATGAAATATTTCAAATTCCCGCTGTATGAACTGAATCAGGATTTCCTTGACGACGTCAAACATAGATATTGGTGGCGCAATCTGATCCGATTCAACAGTCAACAGGCATAGCAGTCCAAGTTTCTCCAGTTCGGGCTTCAACAAGCGACGGAAATCTTCTTGCCCTCTGAAGTCCTTCTCCTGATCAGAAATCCTTGCCTCAAAGAGGAATGACTCGCCATTTCGCCGTAGAAGGAACTCCGGGTGTGTACCAACACCTTTCAAAGTAGGATGCCACGTAATATCAAATCCTTTGTTCCTGAACATGTGATGGAAATATAGCTCCAAATGCGACGAGTGGAATTCTGTGTCTCCGACTTTCTTTAAATCAGCGGTGATGCGTTTTCGCTCTCTAGAGTCTGAAAGCTCGCCAAGCCAACTATCCCATTCCTTCACACAGGATGGGCATAGGTTATTCGGCACATCACGGAAGTAGTCCTGTAGCATGTTATTAGCTTAGTTGAAAACTTCATCCATCGCTTGCTGGTAAATATCCTCGGCGCGCCGGCTGAAGCAGACGAAGGCTACTTTCTCGGGCAGTTCGCTGTCATCCAAAAAACGCTTCGTCTCTTTGATGGCGATTCGGGCGGCGCGCTCCATCGGGAACCCGTAGACCCCCGCGCTGACGGCCGGAAATGCGATGGTTCTTACGTCGTATTCACGCGCCAGGGTCAGAGAGTTGGCGTAGCAGCCTGCCAGCAGCTCGTCCTCGTGGCTGCGGCCGCCCTGCCAGACCGGTCCGACCGTGTGTATCACCCAGCGTGCGTGCAGCCGATAACCCTTCGTTATCCTGGCCTCTCCAGTCGGACAGCCCCCGATGGCACGACTTTCCGCCAATAACTCGGGCCCAGCCGCACGATGAATCGCTCCGTCGACGCCTCCCCCGCCCAGCAACGACTCGTTCGCGGCGTTGACGATGGCGTCGACGTGAAGCGTCGTTATGTCGCCCTGGACGATCTCCATTCGGTCGCGCGGGTCCATCGCCTTTGTTCAAGTCCTCCTCGTGTCATGTGTCGTGTGAAACGACAACCCCGGACGCGGCAGCGGGAAAAACTAGATCATGGAGTGGCTCTGGCCGCCGTCGATTACGATGCACGCGCCTGTGATCAGGCCCGAGCGCTCCGACGCCAGGAACGCCACCAGGTCTCCCAGCGGCTCCGGCCAGCCGAACTTGCCCATGGGCAGGTTGTGCGCGATGAAGTCCTCGACGAATTCGGGTGTGTTGTCGTTCTGGAAGCGCTCCCAGCTACCCTGAGGGTGGGCGATGGAGCCGGGCGCGATGCTGTTGACCAGCACGCCGTCCTTGGCCAGCGACAGCGCCGCGTGCTTGGTGGCGCCGATCAGCGCGGCCTTGGCCGACATATACGAGATGTTGCCGCCCCACTCCCGGCCCCAGATGGACGCTATGTTGATGATGCGTCCCCACTTCTGCTGCTGCATGTGTGGGATGACGAGCTGCATGAGCTGAAAGCCGCCGAACAGGTTCAGCTCAAAGGTCGCCTTGTAGTCCTCCAGGGCAACGGCGGTGATGTCCTCCCTGGAGCGGGCCCCGCCTGCGTTGTTGACCAGGATGTCCACGGGGCCTATGTCTTCGACCACGCGCTGATGCAAGGGAGCGATGTCGTCGGCATTGGAGACGTCGGCCACGACGCCTATGGCCTTGACGCCCTTCTCGGAGAGCTCTTGGACGGTGCTGTCCAGGGTGTCCTGAGTCCTGCCGCAGATGGCTACGTTGGCCCCTTCCTGGGCCAGGGTCAACGCGGCCTGCCGTCCGAGGCCGCGGCTTCCGCCCGTAACGAGCGCCGTCTTGCCGTTAAGTCCTAAGTCCATGGGTTCCGTCCTCCACTTCGTGAAGCTTTTTTTACGCTTTCATCGGCCCAAAGATTAACATGGCCCTGGAGGTCAAGACAAACCGGGCTCCGAGCCGAGCATCACCAGATCGTAGCCACGTGCCGTGAACCGGCGAGGACCTGGTCTCGCGTTATTATCGGGGCGTCGAGGACAAATGCTTCTGCGGCGATCAGTCGGTCGTGAATCTCAGGCACGTCGTGGACGTCCTGCAACGCGGCGAGCTGTCGTCGGTCCAGCGGTGATATGACCACGCCTTCGACGCCGTCCAGTGCCTCATATAGGTCGGTAGGTGGGAAGGGGCTCCCGAGCTTGACTGAAAGAAAGTATAGCTCCGCAACGACGATGGCAGGGATTATGAGCAGCGCGTTCCCCGTCTCTACGAGCCGGAATACGGCGTCGGCAGCCGGGCTGAGTCTGTCGGAGCTATTCAAGTACCACCACAGGGCGTGCGTATCCGCTACATAAGTGGGTGGATCCTGGACCTCTCTACTCGTCATGAGGAGGCTCTCTCGGCTCCCAGATGCCTTTTATGTCCAAGAAGTCTTGATATTCCGCATCGGGCAACTTCGACAAAGAATCCCTGATCGACCGTAGGGATTTCTTGGGCTTTGAACCTTGCCTGATGGGTATTAGCCTGCCGCAAGGGGTGCCTCGCCTGGTTATCACCACCTCTTCGCCTGTTTGTTCGATATGCCTGAGGATCCTCGTCGCCTCGGCCTTCAGCTCCCGGATGCTAATTGTAGTCACACCTGACTCCTTTGTAGTCACAATGGAATAGCAAATGTGACTACATTATAAGGTGAATCAGGACCAACCGCAAATCTTCTTTCAAATCCGTACCTGAATGCGGCGGCTCCGCTTGACGCCCTCCCCGCGCTGTCCTACCATTCAAACCGATGTTCTTGGACCTCCATACGCATTCAGTGTCGTCGGACGACGCGCGGGCTACTGTCGAGCAGTACGCAAAGTGGGTGGCCGTCCTCCGGCGCAAGGGATTCCAGCTCGACGGGTTCGTGCTTACAGAGCATCGCAAGTTCGATCTCGAGGCCGATTACACTGCCCTCGCCGGAGAGTCCGATGTGCTGATCTTGAAGGGCTCCGAGCTGGACACGGACCGCGGGCATTTCTTAGTCTACGGAGTAACCGAAGAGCTTCTGCGGCGGGTCGACTTCGCCCATGTGGGCCTCAGCGCGTCCGAGCTTGTAGCCGCTGCCGGGGATTGCGGCGCCATCGCCATTCCGGCCCACCCCGGCCGGTTCGGCATAGGGCTGTACGAGTACCAGGCAGACGGCGCTGTTTTCCAGGGCCTGGAGGCCGCGGAGCTGCTAAACGGCAGCGACCGGACCGGCGAGCAGGAACGTGCGGAAGAGCTGGTGAAACGCCACGCGTTAAAGGGCACCGGCGGCAGCGACGCCCACGTCGTGAGCGCAATCGGCGCGTGCATGACCCGCTTCGACGGGCCCATTGCAGACGAGGCCGACCTGGTCCGCGAGCTGCGGCTGGGGACCTTCCGTGCTGTTAAACTGGAGGAGACGAAACAGCCCCCTGTCTCTTGACGGTCCGACGAATCACTGGACGGTAGGGGGTAAAATGCCGGATGTGTTAGGAAAATTATGGCGACTGACGACGACATAAGCTTCGATCGCAGCCTTCTCGGCGTGGAGCATCACATCGGAACGTTCCACGTCACCGAGGAGATGATCGTCGACTTCTCCGTCTCGACGGGCGAGACCAATCCGCTTTTCCTGGACGATGCGGCCGCGAAGAAGAATGGCCATGAGGGCATCATCGCGCCGCCGACGTTCTGCAACCTCTTCGTAACCGGCGTCACGCGTCCCGACATCAAGCTTGAGTTTGGAAACACCGGCCTCTTTGCCGGGCAGGCCATCGAGAGTCTGGCCCCCGTGCGTCCGGGTGATTCACTGGACGCGACAACGAAGCTGAAAGAGGTCTACGCCAAGACCGGGCGTTCCGGCAAGATGGTGTTCGCGGTGTGGGAGACGGGTTTCACCAACCAGGACGGCGTACGGGTCGCTCTGGTGAACGAGTCCTTCGTGAGGAGAAACGTGCCTCAGAGCCGGGTCTCGGATAGCTGAGTCCTCGAGAACTATCTCAAAATGGTCATGGGGGAGTCCAGAGGGGGCTTTCCCCCTCTGGCCCCGATACATCGGGGGGGATGTGCCCCCAGGAGCAAGGACCACCCAGGGCGGGAGGATATAAAGCCTCCGC
>JADFKI010000236.1 GCA_022565015.1 Chloroflexota bacterium | reverse complement strand
CCGTCGACCAAGTTCATTTTCCCCATGGAGTTTACGAACCTGCTGGCCCCGTTCATGAGGATGTCAGCGAACGCCAACGGTTCCGACTCCGACTAGAGGACATCGCCACAGGAACCGCCGGCAAGCGAGCGTGGCCCGTTCCGGTCGTTGTCGACCGAGGGGATATGATGGGCCACGCCTGCTGCGGCGACAGGGCAGAGCTCATGTTCTTGTAGTGCGTCTTTTGTCGACGATCCCAGATTGATCGCTGGATGTGACAGGCCGGAGTGCCTCGCAGAGGGCGACTTTCTCGTGATTATCGATACTGGGACCCTAACCTTAGCCAAAACTTTTTTATTCGTGCTGGACGAATTCTAAGATTGTTATCAGCAAAATGGGCTCAAATTCAGTACGAACGTGTTAGATTTGTACTAATCAAAATTTTAGACTTCGGACAGACATGTGCGTCGAGTGAATCAAAGCTAAACATAAAAACATTTGGGGGCCAGGTCGAGCCAAGTCGCATGGGGAGCTGAGAGCCCTTGCCCTCGATCTACAGGTAATTCTTGACGGATCTGGCGAGCCTCAGGGTCATTCCGGGCACTGCGGCCACGTCGTCGAGAGGCGCCTCTTTTATTCCCTTGACGGACCCGAAGCGTCGAATCAGGAGCCTTCGTCGCTTCGGTCCGATGCCCGGCACCAAGTCTAAGACCGAAGAAACGCTCTTTTTTGACCTGCGCTCCCTGTGGAACGTAATCGCGAACCTGTGGGCCTCGTCTCTGGCCCTCTGAACCAGAAACAGGCCCTGCGAGTTCCGGGGCAATATGATCGGCTCCCGCATCTGAGGAACGAACAGCTCCTCGTTCTCTTTGGCCAGGCTGGCCAGCGGAACGAAGTCGATTCCCAGCTCCAGGAATACCTGTAGAGCAGCACCCAGATGGCCCTTGCCGCCATCGATCAGCACGAGGTCGGGTATAATACCCCAGGTTTCTTTGCCGTTTTGGTTCCTTTTCTCAAAGGTTGTTTCAGGGCCTCCGTTTGAGTCGCTTGCTCTTTCAGCGTCAACAGATTTCGCAAGGCGTTTGAACCGTCGAGTCAGCATCTCCCGCATCATCGAGTAGTCGTCGATTCCGTCGACCGTCGCGATCTTGAATCGCCTGTAGTGAGCGGTCTTCGGCTTGCCGTCCTCGAATACGACCATGCTTCCCACTGGGTTGGTGCCCTGGATATTCGAGATGTCGTAGCACTCGATCCTGCTGGGTAGCCTGGGCAGGTTCAGCGCCTCCTGCAGCTCGGACAGGGCGCTGTCCAGGGCCTCGCTGTCGGCCAGTCTACGCGCCTCCAGCTGCTCGAGGCCCTGCTGCGCGTTCTCGGCCACCATGTCCACCAGGCGACGCTTTTCCCCGCGTTTAGGCACATGAATCTTTACCGGACCTTCGCGCTTGGCCCTGAGCCATTTCTCGATGGAGGCGGTGTCATCCAGCGGGTGCTGTACCAGTATTCGAGGAGGCACGTAGGGCGTCGCATCGTAAAACTGTTTGACGAAGGCGGTCAGGATCTTGGCGTGCTCCTCCTCCTGCGTGCCGGCCATAATGAAGTGGTCGCGGCCTATGAGCTTGCCTTGGCGGATGAAGAAGACTTCAACCCAGGCCTCTCTGGCGCCTCCCGCCGCCGCGACGATGTCTACGTTCTCAGAGGTCAGGTGAAGCACCTTCTGGCCCTCGTGGACCCGCTCAATCGCTCTCAGCTGGTCTCGAAGGGTCGCCGCGCGCTCGAACTCCAGTCCCTCGGCCGCCTCTTCCATCTTTGACGCGAGGGACTTGACGATCCTGTTCGTCTTGCCCTCCAGAAAGAGGATTACCTGGTCGATGATCTCCTGGTACTCTTCGCTGCTCACGGCTCCTATGCAGGGCCCCACGCAGCGGTTGATGTAGTAGTCCAGGCAGGGGCGGGGATCGGTGCCCGTGATCGTCTTGGTGCAGGAGCGGTATGGAAACAGCTTCTTGAGGAGGGCGAGCGTTCTTCTGACGCTTCCAGCGCTGGCAAAGGGACCGAAATACCTGGAGCCGTCCTTGGCCACCCGCCGCGTGATGTAGACCTGGGGGTATTCTTCGGACACGTCGATCTTGATGAACGGATAGCTCTTGTCGTCCTTCAGCCGCGCATTATAATGCGGCTGGTGCTCCTTGATTAGGTTGCACTCGAGGATGACCGCTTCCTGGTCCGATTCGGTGACGATATACTCGAAGTCGACCACCCTGGCCACCATGCGACGGATCTTTGGCGGATGGCTGGCCGAGGCCTGAAAGTAGCTGCCGACCCTGTTGCGAAGGACGGCGGCCTTTCCGACGTAGAGGACCTCCCCCGAGCTTCCGCGCATGAGGTACACGCCGGGTCTGGTGGGGATGGCCTTCAGCCGTTCTGAGAAGTCGGGGCGAGTCATTGATATTCCGATATGAGGATATGCAAGAGCTCAGTCGCTACCTTCTAGCGAAGAACGAACGTCAATCCGACGAGGATTGCCACGATCAGTGAGGCAATTATACCGATTTGCCGTATCTCTTTGCCGAGGTACTGATAGACGAGTGGGGTCTGCTCCGCGTCAGCGCCTCGCGATCCGCGTCTTCGTCGTGGGGACCGCACCCGTGGCGCCGGCCTGGTGGTGGCTTCGGGTTGCGGCGCCGAATCTTCGACGGCTTCCGGCTCGTCGATCTCAGGCTCGGCGACCGCAGTCTCGACGGCCGTTTGCGACATCACCGGCGCAGCGTCGAACTCCGGCTGCCTGGGGTTCTTGCTGCGGCGCTTCCTTCGGTTGAGTTGCGCTTGCCTGGAGGCTGCCTTACGGCCCTTGCTAGGCATTGGGTTGTCTCCTCGGTTCAGGCCCTCGGATGGGCCTTGTCGTACTCCGTCCGGACGTGCTCGCTGGTCAGGTGGGTGTAAACCTGGGTCGTGGTGATACTGGCGTGACCAAGCAGCTCCTGGACGTGCCGCAGCGGCGCGCCGCCCCTTAGCAGATGAGTCGCGAAGCTGTGCCGCAGCGTATGAGGCGTTATCTTGGTGCCTATGCCGGCCTTGCCCGCATGGCCCTTCAGTATCAGCCAGAAGCCCTGCCGGGTAAGACGCTCGCCCCTTCTGTTCAGGAACAGCGCTTTTCCGGACCGCCGGTTCGCGATTAACGGCCTGCCGTATTCCAGGTATTCTTTCACAACGTCCACGGCGTTCTGGTGGATGGGAATTATGCGCTCCTTGGCGCCCTTACCCAGGCACCTCACCGAGCCTTCGACCAGGTCGACATCCTCGATGTCCAGAGAGACGAGCTCCGTCACTCTCAGACCGCTGGCGTAAAGAAGCTCCACCATCGTATGGTCTCTTTTGTCCTCCGGCGCATCACTACGCGAGACGGTCGCCAAAAGCTTCGTGATCTCTTCGACGCTAAGCGCCTCCGGCAGCGTCCGGCCGACCCTGGGCGAAGAGAGGTTTTCGGTGGGGTCCTTGGTTATGAATCGCTCTTCGAGGAGAAAGCTGAACAGAGACTTGGCCGAGGCGATTTTCCTGGCCCTGGTAGTGTCGGAATATCCCTGCTCGTGAAGCCTCAACAGGTACGCGGTGAGAACTTTGTCGTCGACATTGTCCCACTGACCCTCGGCCTTATCGGCATGGAAGTTTTCCACATACGTGGCGAGCTGATTCAGGTCGTTTCTGTAGGCGACCAGGGTATTAGGTGAAACCCCGCGCTCCACGGTCATGAAATTAAGGAAACTGTCTATGGCGGCTCGCATTGGCCCCTGCTTTACAAAATCATTGGGCAGAGCTAGACATAGTCTAACACAACGGACTGCGGCGTGTGCCCGTCATTCATGCCTTGACAGTGCTGATTTACCCAGCTAACTTAGAGTCCCGGAATTCAGAATTAGGACCTTCAGAAACGACTTTATGATTGAAATAGATGTCGGACCGAACCTCGTCACTTTTGGGACATTTATTCTCAGCTGGCACGGCCTTTTTAGCTTCATAGCAGTAGCCAGCGCCGTTTTCCTGGTCGGCCGCTGGGCTCCGGCCAAGGGCATCGACCCCGACGACATCTATTCGGTAGCCATCTGGGCCATCATAGGCGGCGTGATCGGGGCTCGCATCGCACACGTCGTCGACCAGTGGAGCTTTTACCAGGACAACTTGATTCAAATCGCATACATATGGAGCGGCGGAATAGCGCTCTGGGGCGGAATTCTGGGAGGGTTCCTGGCCGCCGCGGCCTACGCTCTCTGGCGAAAGCATCCTTTAGGTGTCATAGCGGACTTGACCGCACCCGCCATGCTGTACGTTCAGACGATAGGGCGTCTAGGGGACATCGTGAACGGTGAGCACTGCGCGGCTGCGACCGAAAAGTTCTTTGGCTTCGTTTGGACGAATCCGGTGAGCGATGCTCGCATATGCCTGAACGGCGTCGGAGACTCCGTCATGCCCGTCATAGCGATGGAGATAGTCTGGAATCTTCTGGCTCTTATGCTGATCTGGAGGCTCCGAAATCGCATCAGGCCAGATGGGATGCTGTTTGCCCTCTACCTCGCGCTCTATGCTACGGGCAGGTTCATGGTGACCTTCCTGCGCGAGGACCGCGTCTGGGCCCTGGGGCTTCAAGAGGCACAATACATCGCGATCCTCGTACTCGTCATCACGGTGCCGCTGCTAATCATCAAGGCGCGACCCGTTACCAGGCTTGAACCGGCAACGGAGGGCGGACCTTCGGAGGACGGTGCTCCGGCTCCACGTCTCAGGGGCACAAGGGCAGAGCGGCGGAGGCGTGACCGAAGACGGTAGTCATACCTTTAGGAGAAATTCCCGCTTATGAAAAAGAGTCGCCCCTTCTTTCATGGGAGAGGCGACTCTTTACGTTTGGAATTTATATGAAGCTACGGTCCTGGCCTTCTTATGTCCAACGCAGAGAGCTGAAGCTACTTCCCCGACCGTCTGATGTCCAGTACCGTTAGCTGAAGCTTGGGTCTGGCGCCCCAGGTGTCCAGCCCAACGGTGTAGACGAGATCGACTTCGCCCCTTGTCTCGCCGATCTTGTCGCCCTGCCGAAAGGCTATCGCGTCGACGGTAGTGCCCGCATGCCAGGCCCGCATCTTGATGTGCTGCTTTTGCGCTCCCACGAGGCGAGACTCCACGACGCGAGCCCTTCGGGTGAGGAACACCGGCGCCGGGTTCTGCGCTCCAAAGGGCTCCAGCGACTGAATGAACCTGAAGTTCTCGTGGGTGAAGTCCGCCAATGCGACCTGGCTGTCGATGGAGAGGGACGGCCTGAGGTCCAAGCCTTCGAGGTGCTTCCGGGCCTCCTCGTATAAGTTCTGCTCCACGGCGGGCAGCGAGCGCGTCGGCACTGTGAATCCCGCCGCCTGGTGGTGTCCTCCGTATCTTGTAAACAGGTCTTCGCTTCCGTTCAGCGCCTCTATGACGTTGAATTCGGGTATGCTGCGGGCGCTGGCCCTGCTGAAATCTTGGCCACGTGATATGGCCACCGCCGGACGATAGTATTCTTCGGAGAGCCTGCTCGCGATCAGGCCAAGAATGCCTGGAATCCACTCTTCGCTCTTTACGATGATGATCGGAGGTGGGGAGCTGGACTCGAATTTGCCCTCCAGCTGGGATAGGGCCTGCTCCACGCCACGCGAGGTCAGCGCCTGGCGTTCCCGGTTCGTTCGATTCAGCTCCTCGGCGTGACGGCTTGCGTCGATTTTAGACGTTGCGGTTAGCAGCTCCAGGCTTACGTCCGCGCGGCCAAGACGCCCGGCGCCGTTCAGCCTCGGAATCAGCCCAAAGGAGAGGGACTCGGTATTGAGTGCGCCCATCTTCAGGCCCGCGCTTTCCGCCAGCGCCAGGAGCCCAGGACGTCGCGTTGAGTTTAG
>JADFKI010000235.1 GCA_022565015.1 Chloroflexota bacterium | reverse complement strand
CCTCTTCGGTGCAGCTAAGTCCGACGAGGCTCGTTCTCTTGCGACGGGGAAAGTCGGCCTATGTCGTCTGGGAGCTACTCTGCCGACGGTCTCATTATACCAGTTTAGATGCAATAGTACGATTAAAGATTCGCGAAATCATACACAGGAAAACTATATCAGGTATCGGCCTGGTATCGGGCCGTGAAAGCTGTTAGGCAAGGCGTAAATACATCTTGACGGCCCTTGGACCGGGTCTGCTCCCGGTGTCAGCTATGCAGGGGGAAATCCACAGTCTGAGGAGTATGCACATCGCGAAGGTTCTTGGCCGGTAGCGACCTGCAAAGCGAAGCTAAACCTCTGGTAGCGTTTAAGATCTTCGTTCGGCGAACGGCGCCGCGGCTACGGCACGTTGAAGAGCACGGCTCCAGACCCGTCGGTGAGAATGAGACTGGGGTCGCCGCCCTCATGAACCCTGAGGTCAACGCGAGACAGCGTGCCTTCGTCGGCCAGGACCAGCGACGGCGGCCCGCTGGATGACGCGGCCAGGGAAGCGTGAGGCTCGCCGCTTGAGTCAAGGAATACGAGGGCCGTAAGATCGTCTTTCCACACTCTCAGGTCCGCACGAACATTACCCTTTGAGTCCAGTATCTTCAGGCCCGAAACGCCGTCGGATGTGACGCTAAGGCTCGCCCTGACCGTGCCGGTGGAGTCGGAGAGGACCAGACTTGGAGCACCGTCGTTGCCTACTTTGAGCGCCGACCTTCGCCTGCCCGACTTGTCGTACAGGTCTACAGCCGGTGCTCCGTCGGCTCCCAGGGAGACCTTGGCCCTGTCCCGTCCGCTCTCGTCCATGAGTATCAGGCCCATGGTGCCGTCTGACATTTCGCCCAGCCTTAGCCGCAGTCGCTGCGCGCCATCGTAAAGGTCCAGGGAAGGAAGGCCGTCCGGGCCGATGCCCAGCTCCGCGCGAGGTGCGCCGAATTCGTCGGTCAGGATGAACTTTTCGGCCGAGATGGTGCCGGGGGACGTTGCCGTTGGCGTAAAGAAGCAGCCGGTCATCAGCAGGGCCATGGAAATGCCAAGTAGAACTATTGATGCGCGCCCTAGTAGCGCCGACGGCCTAACATAAATCTTCGGCATCGAAATCAGGTTGAACAGATATTTGCTTGCGAACTGCGCCCAGACCCTCATATTCTCCCCCCACTGGCAAATTCGGCGCGCCTGACGGTGGCGTCAAGCGGCCGGCTGAAATCAGGCGGCCGACATATCCTTGTATATGGACTCTTTTCTTAGAAAAATGTCATCTTAATCTGTTAGCCGAGGCGTTTTGGGCGTCGGCCACACCATCCGTAAACCGTGTGGCTCCTCAGCCGTAATAACCGGACCTTCTTGGCCTGGCAACGGCCACGCCGAGCAGCGAGCAGCTTCAGTGCTGGAAAGACCCACGCAGGGCTGTGTGAACGCCTCGATGCCTCCGGCGACGCACCGATGGAGCGAGCAGGCGTGGCGCGGTCTCGTAACACTCCGGTAACTAAGATTGGTTACGATGTGCATCAGGAGTGGAGGCCCTATTTTCACTCCTATCGGCCGCCCGGGCAATCTGGTCAGTCTCAGCGCATCTACCTGCCTGCTCGGGCGGTTTCTCGTTCGCGAATCATGGCCCCCTCTGTTGTTTCGGTGCGCCCGTAACGTGCCCGCCTTCACCGATTACGAATGATTTTTCCCGGCAGTGAGCAGCGCTCGTGCCTTGCCCGTCGTACCGGTGACAGCTTTTCCCCCATATGATGCCAATCCCTGTAGAAGCACGCCTGTGAGAAGTAGGAAGGTGCTATACTCAGCGCCACAAGCCGATAATCTCAGAATTGCGGTCCTAGGTAGCCGGGGATATTGATTTCAGGGAGTGAAAAATCCATGAGTGTAAATAAAATAGTTGGCGTCGACGGGCCCATGAAGGGCGTGAAGGTATTGGACTGGACGATGTGGCAGTTCGGGCCCGTGGCGGCGTCCATGCTCGGTGACATGGGTGCCGACGTCATTAAGATCGAGGCGCTGGATGGAGACGTCGGGCGAGCCGTGTCTGTCATGGAGTCCGCCAAGGCCGGCCTACCCGCGGGCAGGAACGCCTACTTCGAGACTTGCAACCGGAGTAAGCGAGGCCTCGCCGTAAATCTCAAGACCGAAGAGGGCAGGAGGATCGTTCACGAACTGGTCAAGAATGCCGACGTCTTTATCCAGAACTTCCGGCAGGGGGTAGCCGAGCGACTTTCGATGGACTACGAGACGCTGAAGGAGATAAACCCGAGGCTGATTTACGCCACGGCATCGGGCTTCGGGCCGGAGGGCCCCGACTCGGGGCTGGGCTCGTTGGACGGCTGTGGCCAGGCCCGTGCAGGCTTAATGATGGCCGCCACGCCGCCGTGGGCCAAGCACCCTGTTTCCGTTCGCGGAGCGCCGTCAGACCAGGTTGGGGGAATTACGCTTTGCCTTGGCATACTTTCGGCGCTGTTTGCAAGGGAAAGTCTGGGAATAGGCCAGAAGGTCGAAGTCTCCCACCTGAGCAGCTCGATGTTCCTTCAGGGGTTGGCCATCGGAATGGACCTTCTGACCGACAGCAGCTTTCCAACCCTGGACCGCGACAACGTCCGCAACGTGATGTACAACATCTACCTTTGCAAAGACGAGAGCTGGATTCGCATCTCCAACCCGCAGCCGGCGCGGTACTGGAAGCCTTTCGTGAAGTCCATGGACCTGGAGTACATCCTGGAAGATGACAGATTCGAGGGCATTGAGGGAGGCGCCGCTCCGTCACCTGAGCTGCTGAAGATTGTCGAGGACAGGTTTGCCGAGAAGACCTTCAAGGAGTGGGACCAGATATTCCGTCAGCACGGATTCATCTACGCGAAGATTCAGACCGTATCGGAGCTGAAGGACGACCCGCAGGTAATCGCCAACAACTACATCACGGACTTCGACCACCCGTCCATAGGTCCGATCAAGGTCTGCAACTTCCCCGTCGCCTTCAGCGAGACCCCCGCAGGGGTGTGGAAGGAGGCGCCGGAGCTTGGCCAGGACACAGAGTCTATTCTTATCGACGAGCTTGGCTACGACTGGGACGACATAGTGAAGCTCCAGGAGGCCGAGGCGATACTTTAGGACGTTTCTCAGGCGGGGCAAGTGCATAGGAACTTACCGTCAAGATAACGAATCAAGGAGAATTCATGTACGTTATACGCAGGGTCGCAAGGACGCAGCCGGGTAAAGAGTGGGTTGTGGCAGGTCTACTGACCAAGATATGCAACGCATACGAGGCCAATGGACGGCACAAGGCGCAGGTATATACGGGGCGCGGCCTTCCCGGCGACCAGAACGTGGTGTATGCCGAGTGGACCCAGGACAGCATCGAGCCCAACCGCCTTCCCAACGTCCCGAAGTCCGTTCTGACCGACAACGCGGAGATGCAGAAGCTGCTGACGTCCTACGACCTCGAGTTCTACGAGCTGGTCACGCCGGACAAGCTTTCAGAGCGAGGTCTTGGGTAGGGTGAGCATCTTTTAAGCAATGTTTGCGCTAAAGTGGCAGACCAATTAATCTGCATTTTTGACATAAGTAGTCACATACAGCATAATTCCAAACCATCATGGCCATATACGGTGCGTGGGAGCCAGTTAATGCAATTAATCACTGGTTTCTTAACTTCTGAAACCCCAAGAATACCGATGAGCCGTGGCCTCGGAATATCTCCTCTTTTGGTAAAGCTACATTGCTAGAGCCAAACCATTCAAACCGGCTGACGCTTATATTCTGGTTGCGGTGGGCCGCTGTATTGCCTGCAGCGCTTATCTCGCCGGTTCTCCTAAGCTTCCCGCTCCATTGGATGGTTGTGATCATCGCCGCGTTTCTTGGAGATGGACCTGGCATGCAAACGGCCAGGACACTCGAAAGACCAGTGATGGCACTGATGATGCCGATGACGTTGATCTATTTTGGAAGCTTAGTGGCGCCGAGAAGTCGGCGGATCGTCTCGTACGCTCTGGCCACCCTACCACTAGTATTTCTAGGAGTAGCGTCGTATTATGCTCTATCCAACGCATGCCTCCCAAATAACCCAGATTGCATGGTCCTCGACCCAAACAGCTTATGGATGGCAATTCCGCTCGACTTACTGAGCGTTTCGATCGGTGTGTTCCTCGTCTCGAGGAAAGAATCCAGAGATAGGTTAAAGACCATCTGATTCGGCGAAAAATGAATCCAACTCCGATCAGCACCACAAGTATACGGCCTTACAGAAATGGGAGCCCGATACCCTGGCCACACCAACCCCTAAATCCAACACATACCGTCACCAGACGCGGCCGTCATTTCGTTGACCAATCGTAGGAGATCGTCGTCTAATGTTAGACAAGATTCGAAGCGCTGGCAATTTCATTCTTGGTATCTTGTTTATTATTGCGATATTTGCGCTGTTCGGCTTGTGCCAGTTCGTAAAAGGGGAGGTAAGGCCGTTTGTTCCTTGGCCTCTGCGGGGTTTACTATTTGGCGGCGAGAGTGACGTCGCGGTCATAGAATATATGGAAGGAGTTGATACGGCATTTGAGCGATTCTTTGGAGCAGCGGAGGAGTGTCGTTTGGTCGGAGATCAGATTTGCCTGACAAGGACAGTGGAGAGACTTCAACAAGAATTGGGCCCCACTGTTCCCATACAGGCAAGTTGGATGTCAAATGCGCACGCTAGACTTTACGAATCCGTTTCAAGAATGGCAGAGTTGAATAACAGACGTTCTGAAACGCAGCGACCGTCTAATGAATTAGAATCCGAGGCTCAAGAAGCAATTCTTGAAATAGACGCGGCATTAATATTTTGGTTGGAGCAGGCACAAAGATGAAAGTCTGACTGGGCACTCAGGGTTTTCGTGATCTCGGAGGCCCCGATGTGATCGGGGCGACGCTTCTGGGAAGCCTGTAACGAGGTCTTCAGGAGGACATCGATAAATATCGCTCGGGCATTCATATTTACATCGGCAATAAGCGCGGTGGCTGCTTGGGGTTACAGTTCCATTGGCAACGTCCTGTTGCTGCTCACAACAGCTTGGTTTGCTGGTTTCGCATTAAATGTAATTTTCGGCCCAACAAGGTTTTAACTAACCCTGTCATTAGGAATTTTCTCATTCGTCGCTTATTTTGCAATTCAATCTCACTGGTTTCTCCTTGCTCATGGTACATATTGGACATTGGTCGGATTGAGACAACTGTTTAAAAGGCAACCTTTATGGCCCTCGAACTAGACTATTGATGCTCTGCATGGCTGGTTCCATCACGACAAAATAGGGTATTCCACTGCCTGAGCGCGCCGGGTCCGATTAACTCAGAGAAATGAAAGGCATTGTCTGCCTACCTTTGTGGCTTGCCCCCACCTAAGGGGTGTATAGTACGGCGATAATACGCATGACACATATGTATATAACGCGCTCTATCGTCGTTTGAAGAACTTCGTATTCAAAGCACCGCATGGTAGACACCCTCACAATCAGTTTTTGATGACATTCAGTTGGAAGGAAAAATACCGGTCGAAGCTACGGACTACGCTGTGCTGAATTAGACCCTCGTCGTATTTAGGAAGGTGTTATAGTTTTGAAATACTTCGCGTACGGCAGCAACATGAACCCGGACCAGATTCGATGCGTATCTCCGAAGGCGGTGTTCATCTCGACGGTGCGACTCCAGAGCCACAGATTGGACTTCACCAGATTTTCCAAACGCCGTTGCGGCGGTGTCGCAGATATCGTTCCCGATCCCAACGCAGAGACCTGGGGTGTTCTATATGAAGTCGAGGAAGAGGACCTGAAGGCGCTTGATAAAAAAGAAGGCGTGCCGGTCTGCGCCTACAAGCGCTATGAGGTCGATGTTGTCAAGCCCAGCGGCGAAATGGTCCATTCC
>JADFKI010000234.1 GCA_022565015.1 Chloroflexota bacterium | reverse complement strand
CGCGACCATGAGGCCGGTGTCGCGATGGCACACGAGTCGCCGGAGGACCAAGTGGAGAGCGAGCTTCCAGGCCTGGCCGGTATGCCCGCCATGGGAGAGTTCATCGAGCTGATACACAGTGCTATCGATCCCGGTGAACCTGTAGATGCGGAGACACCGCTGATAAGCACCGGGATCATTGACAGTTTCGACATCGCGGCTCTCCTCAGCGCGATCGAGAGTCGTTACGGTGTTGAGATTCGACCAGAGCAAATTGATGCTGAATTATTCGACACGCCGAGCCAGATGCTTGCCTTGGTCAAGGCAATCGGTGGCTGAGCGTGTCTGCCGGCGCCCTCTATCAATGGCTGATTGATACAGCGTCTAGCCGTCCTCGAGCTCCAGCCATCACCTTTCTGAGGCCAGAAGGGGGAGGCGAGATGACGTATACATACGGGCAGTTGTTCGAGCGTGTCGAAGAGCTTGGAGCCAAGCTCCAAACCACGTACGACGACCCTACTGCCCCACTCGGTCTCTTACTTCGCTCGCAGGAAGACCAGGTTCTTCACTATCTGGCGGCGCTATCGGTCGGGATGGTCCCGGCGATCCTCACTCCACCCAATCGCAAGCTCAATCAGACGTATTACGTGGAGACGATGCGTGAAGTATTGCGTCGCTGTCGATTCGGAGCAATCGTCAGCGATGTTCAGGGGATCGACCTCTCGGGGCGAGAGCTGGCGCCCTATACCTTCGCCGGCGCCCAATCGCCTGACCCGAGCAGATCCGAGTCCCTGCAAGGTGGCGGCGCCTTGGACGCCTCTTTCATGCAGTTCTCGTCTGGAACCACGGGCATCAAGAGAGGCGTGTTGGTCAACGACGATGGTGTGATCGCTCAGCTGCGAACCTATGGAGCAGCACTCCAGCTCACTGAGGCTGACTGCATCGTCAGCTGGCTCCCGCTCTACCACGACATGGGTTTCATCGCGTGTCTGAACATGCCCCTGGCCTATGGCGTCCATACCGTTATGATCGACCCGATCGACTGGGTTTCAGATCCCGCGATCTATCTCCGGGCTGTCTCGAAGTATCGAGGATCGCTGTCGTGGCACCCCAACTTCGCTTTTGCATTCATGGCCCAGCGTGTTGACGAAGGCGCGATGAGAGGGACGAGTCTCTCATCGCTGAGGGGATTGATCAACTGTTCGGAGCCGGTCACCCACGAGAGCCAACAGAGCTTCTCGAGACGATTTGAGTCTTGGGGTCTGGCGGGCGACGTCTACAAGGGTTGCTACGCAATGGCTGAGACCACATTCGCCTTGACCCACGGCATCAGCACCGATCCGCTCAGTATGGATCACGACGGGCCCGCTGATGAGACAAGGGCTCATGCTGAGAAGGCATATGTTTCCGTCGGCCGCCCTTTGGCCGGGGTCGAGCTGGTGATCAGGGACCCGGAAGAACAGTCGGAGGTACCCGAACGAGTCGTGGGTGAGGTCTGGGTGCGATCCCCCTTCAACTTCACCGGCTATTACGGAGATCCCGAAGCAACGAGCAATGCGCTCGTTGGGGAATGGTTGCGAACCGGTGATCTGGGATACCGGGTCGGGGAAGCGTTCTACATCGTGGGCCGTCTGAAGGATCTACTCATCGTTGCCGGAGTGAATGTGTTTCCCCAGGATGTCGAGGATCTGGTTTCCCAAGTCGACGGGGTCCAACCCGGCCGCGTTTCTGCCTTCTCGGCGTTCGACGATCGACGGCAGACGGAACACGTTGTGGTCATCGCGGAATCGGACCACCATGACAATGACTCGGCGCGCACCCTCGTCCAGGACATTCGCCAGAGGATTCTGGCAGCGTTTCAGATAGCGAACTTCGAGGTGAGGTTGGTTCCCAAGGGCTGGTTGGTCAAGAGCACATCGGGCAAGATGGCTCGAGGCGCCAACCGAGAGAAGTGGTTGAACGGGAAAGGTGCCACTGCGCAGAAAATCAGCCGACCGCCTCAAATCGGTGCCACAGCTCGAGAGCGGCCGGCGCATGATTGAAAACCCTCATGTCACGCCAGGCCGATTCTTGCCATTGAGGCCTCGCGAAGACCGGCGCCCGCCGTGCTCTGAAGGAACCATCCGATTATCGCGTACCATATCCCGCCCAGATGGTTTCCGCCAAAGATCTGCCAGACCCCGAAGGCGACTAAGGCCAGACCGGCGATTTGACCTCCCCTGGCTGCGACCCTCGTCGCCTTCACGTAGCTGCCGGTCAAGGCCCATATGATCGACCGGAGCACTCTGCCTCCGTCAAGCGGGAAAGCCGGCAGCAGGTTGAAAATAGCCAGCAGCAGATTAATAAACCACAGGTAGTTTAGAGCGGCTTCGATGGTGTCAAGGGGTCGTTCCTGGTGCAACATGATCAGCACCGAATCGCGGCCTATGATCGGAATGAAGAGCCAGAACAGGCCAGCCAGGAGCAGGCTGGCGGCAGGGCCTACCGCCGATATGATGAACTCGTCCCTGGCGTGCCGGGCGTCCGATTGCAGACTGCTCACCCCGCCCAGCAAGAAGAGGGTTATGCCCTGTACGTCGAAGCCCCTTGCCTTGGCAACGATGGAATGTGCCAGCTCGTGAATGAGGACGGATGCAAACAGCGAGAGTGCCAGGAGCAGGCCCAACGCCCATAGAGTGGTCACGTCCCAGGAAGGGTTCAGGGACGGAAGCAGGCTGTTAGCCAGGGACCAGGTAATCAAGCCTAGTATGACAAACCACGAATAGTGGATTCCGACTTGGATTCCCGCAATGCGTCCCAGGGGGACGGTGGATTTCATCTTGATTCCTCGCTATGGCTCCGGCTCACGCCGTCAGGGAAGCCGCCCTCATAAGACCGGCCTTTCAAGGACCCGCTGCCCTGGACTATCCGATGATCGAAACGCCGATCAGGTGGCCGATTCCGAACGTGACGGCAGCGGCCGCCCCACCGGCCATGAGCATTCGAAGGGATCCCCAAAGCACGCTTCTGCTCGTGATGCCTGCCAACGTCCCCCCGACGACAATCAGCGCCAGGGCGCTAAGGACCGCGCTAAGGATAAAGGTGAGGTCGCCGGCATCGAAGATATAAGGCAGTATCGGCACTATGGCGCCCACAACGAAGGCGGCAAACGAGCTGAACGCCGCTCCCCACGGCGAGCCCAGCTGGTTGGGGTCCAACCCCAACTCTTCGCGGGCCATCGTATCCAGCGCGGCGCCGGGGTTGGACATGATCTGCTTGGCGATATTGCGAGAGTCCTCCTCGGATAGGCCCTTAGTCCTGTATATGAGTACCAGCTCCTCCTCCTCCTCCTCTGGGAACTCCCTGATCTCCGCCTCCTCGATCATGAGCTGGTGTTCATATATGTCCTTTTGAGAGCGCATGGAGATGTATTCTCCGGCGGCCATGGAGAACGCACCTGCCATGAGCCCCGCCACACCGGCCAGCAGGACGAACTCGGGCCTATCCGTGCCGCCGGCGACTCCCATGACTAGGCTGAAGTTGGACACGAGGCCGTCGTTGATGCCCAGTACGGCAGCCCTGAGGCTTCCTCCGTTGCTGAATCGGTGCCACGTCTCCCCTCGAAGGTACTGTATCGGGTCCTCGCCGGCGGCGGCCTGTCGAAGGACCCTGGCGTGGCGGCGCTCGTCGGCTACGAAGTCACTCGCTTCGGGGTCCGCTGCGTATATTCCGATGTCCTTCATCTCGCTGCGGACCAGCCAGGGGATTACGCGGCTGGTGCCGAAGATTCGTGCGGCGATCCTGTACATCGAAACTTTCAAAACCGACTTCGCGGGCTCTATCCGTGAAACGTCAAGGCCCAGCTTTTCCGCCCAGCGTGCTGCGTGCCTGAGCTCGGCTTCGACAAGCTCCAAGAAAATCTCTTCCTTGAATGTGCCTTTATCGACCTCGGCCAGCGCACGGTACATCGCGGCGGCTTCGAGCTCGGCCTTCAGATAGGCCCTGTATCTTTTATCGTCGGGCTGTCCGTTCAAAAATCGCTCCTGTCGAAAGATCTGCCGTGGCGTAAAAAAAATATAACGCCTGTTTAATTGTAGCCGAAAAAGCCGTGTGTTCGTTCAGAAAAGGAGCGGTAGAAATACGGTGCTCGTCGGGAGAGGATATTTTGGTTCGGGGCGGAATCGTCTTCGCTCTAGCTTGGAAGAGCGAGGACCTCCCGCACCGTCTCGATCAGATAGGCCATGTCAAAGGGCTTGGGAACGAATTTCGTCACTCCGCCGCTGCGTACCCTGGCCCTCGAAATGCTCGTCGAAGAGATGACAATCGTCCTCGTCGCACTGTCGGGATGCGCGGAGTGCATGGCCTCCAGCAGGCTCCAGCCCGAGCCGTCGGGAAGCTCGATATCCAGGACCAGGAGTGCCGGCCTTGCGCACAGGGCTATCCGAAGTCCCTCGTCACAGTTTGAGGCGGCCCGAATCATATGGCCATTATTCGAGAGGGCGCCCTCGATTGCCCTCCTCATGACCTCATCGTCCTCGACTAATAGTATTAACTGCTTGCTCATTTGGGGACTCATTGCGTCCACGTGGCGCCCTGGAGATAGCGTATGCACTATACAAGTTTGCCTGGTGGAATATGAGAAAGGCGTGAGGAAATCTAGTCTGTCATGAGAGAATTGTGAAGATGCCCGGAAGATTACGCCGTTAAGCGGTATCCCAGTCCGGGCTGCGTCACAAGAAGAGTTGGGCGAGCCGGGTCCTGCTCGAGCTTGCGCCTGAGCTGCTTGACAAACGTACGCAGGTACTCGGTCTCCTCACCGTATTCCGGTCCCCACACCTCTCTTAAGAGCTCCCGGTGGGTGAGGACCTTGCCCGCATTCATGGCAAGATATCTTAGCAGCTCGTACTCCGTGCGGGTGAGGGACACCTCGTTGCCGTTCTTCTTCACCGTCCTGTGGGCGAGGTCGATCCTTACATCGCCGGCCTCGACAACGGACTCGTCGGCGGACGACGAATGGTGAGCCATGTTGGCGCGTCGCATCGCGGACCGGACCCTTGCCAGGAGCTCCGGTATGCCAAAAGGCTTGGTAAGATAGTCGTCGGCGCCCTTGTCCAGGGCCTCGACCTTCTTGCGCTCCTCGTCCGTGGCCGAGAGTATGATAATCGGTCCCTCGTACCATTCGCGCAGACGCACCAGCGCTTCGATGCCGTCCATTACGGGCATGGAGATGTCCATGAGGATCAGGTTGGGCTGAATTTCCGCCGCCTTGTCGACGCCTTCGGAGCCGTCCATGGCCGACTCGACGTCGTATCCGTCGGCGCGAAGCTGTCTGGCGATGAAGGCCACTATCTTTGGGTCGTCATCGACGATTAGAATGGTCTCTTTTCCCACTTGATTCGTCATATCCCTACACTCGGTATGGAGACTGGCAGGTCGAAATAAAATGTAGACCCCCGGCCGGGTGTGCTGTCAACCCAGATCTTACCATCATGGGCCTCGATAATGGATTTACATATGGCAAGACCCAGGCCGGACCCCGGCCTTCCCCGGCCCCTCTGGGAGGTTACTCGATAGAACTTGTCGAAAATCTTGTCGATCTCGTTGTCCGGAATGCCGACTCCACTGTCCCCGACCTCCGTGACGATCCTGCCGGCGTTGGACGGCATCAGGTATGACCTCACCGTGATCTCAGAGCCAGGCTGAGAGTATTTGATGCTGTTGCTCAGCAGGTTGGATAGGACCCTACAGACCTGATCGTAGTCCACGAACACCTCGGGAAGCTCCAGCGCTACGTCGACCGTAATATCGTGCCGGCCGCCCAAACGGGAGCGAGCAACTCTTTTTATGCAGTCGCCGGTGATATCGGCAAGGTGGCACTGCTCAGGGTCCAGGGGCATGGAGCCCGCTTCGATTCTCGACATGTCCAGGAGGTTGCCCACGAGCTCCGTCATCTCGTCCGCCTCCTCGTCAATGGATGCCACGTAT
>JADFKI010000233.1 GCA_022565015.1 Chloroflexota bacterium | reverse complement strand
GAATGTCCTCGGGCATCGTGGCGGAGAAAAACAGCGTCTGGCGGCGGGTCGGAATGTATTCGAGGATGCGACGGATATCGGGCAAAAAGCCCATATCGCACATGTTGTCCGCCTCGTCCAGCACCAATATCTCGATCCGCGACAGGTCTATGCTACGGTCGTTGATAAGGTCGAGCAGGCGGCCGGGGCAAGCCACGACCACATCCGGACCCCGTCGTATTGCCGCGACCTGCCGGACCTTGCTGACTCCTCCATATACTGGAACTACACCGATATTGGCGCCCTGTCCCAGTTCGTTGAACATCTGAGTTATCTGCTCGGCGAGCTCGCGGGTGGGAGCGATGATCAGGGATCTTATACCCCCTCGGTTGCCCAGGCTCAAAATCTGCATTATAGGCAGAGCGAATGCGGCCGTTTTGCCGGTCCCGGTCTGTGCCAGGCCCAGAACGTCGCGTCCGTCGAGTATTACTGGGATAGCCTGTTCTTGGATTGCGGTCGGCGTGGTATAGCCCACTGCCTCCACGCCTTTTAGGATGCGCGGGATAAGGGAAAGCTGTGCAAAGTTCAATACTAGATGTTACTCCTTGATATCGTTGGGCCAAGCAACGTCCTCGGCCCGACGTCTATTTGATTCAATACCCAATCAACTGTCTGACAAACCGCATATTCGCGGACACTATCCTTCAGTATAGCGCTTGTTTCATGGCAGCGACACGTTTACGGCGGCCTACTGTTGGGAATTCAGGGCAGCCGGGAGTCAGCTGGATGATTAAAATAGCGCGGGAATCACGGCTTTGCTCGTCGCCAAGCAACTCCGACGGCGGTGTCTGATATCCTGGGTCGTCCATGTCGACGTCACGTCGAGCGCGTGGGGTCGGATTCAGAGTCCGTCATGGGCAGCTACTGCGAAGAGATCAATCGGCGGCGTTGGCGCCAACCCTCTCCCTGCCGTCCTCGTGAATCGCCTCTTCGACCTCGCCCATTATGTCGACGGCGGCTTTTATTCTTTTCTTCCGAAAGAACAGCAGGCCGAGCCCAAAACTTAACACCCCTATCGTAAGACCGGTAATTGCAGAAGTTAAGGGCCAGACCAGGGCCACCCAACTATCCTTTTCAAGGATAATGCCCCAGGATATTCCCAGGGCCAACGCGAAAAAGAATGTCATGACGCCCAGTACTGCGGCAATGTATATGGTGCGAATCATAATCGCCTCCTCCATCCTGTAGCCGGTTACGCTTTCTCTACGGGACATCATGCCACATCAGGCAGGGACGTCAAGTACTCTAGGGTCGGGCCGCCGAAAAGCGCTTACTTTGGTTGCACTCTACCTTACGCGGACGGGACATTAGCATGAGGGCCGCACGAGTCTGGCACCTCATAGACTCGTCGCGGGCCAACAGGTGACAGGGGAGGACCCGTGTGCAGCGGCGCAGAAAGTCTCCAATTTTCCGGATACCGAATTCCAAGACTTTTTTCGCATGTGATAGTGAGTTGATACTATGAGGCCTCCTATACATGACGAGATGAGTGCCAATTATGCTCATGGGTTGTGATATCGAATTATTGGCATTACAATGCCGCCATGATGCCGCCAATTAGGGCCGCCATGTTACCACGGCTCTGAATCGCCGTTTCTACACCATTATTATTTGGAGGTTTTCATGGTTATCATCAGTAGGACCACTGTATTTCCCACTCCGGACAAGGCGGCTGAAGTTCAGTCCGTCGTTGAAGACTTTGTTCGCGGTAATCCCAACAACATTAGGATCAGCCTCTGGCGCGCGATACTTGGAGAATTGCCAACCCTCAGTGTGGTTTCGCTATTCGACAGCCTGGAGGAGTTCGAGAAGAATAGGGACGCCAACTTCGCTAACCCGGACTATGTTCAGGACGTCGCAAAGATAAATTCCATGGTCAGGCAACCCAACACGACCAGGCTTGCAACATCTTTAGTCGATCCGGTCGGGGAGATAACCGCGGACCACCGCTACGCACAGCAGGCTATCTTCCGTCCCACAACCCAGGGCCAGGCAGCGGTACGAGACATCGTCGTCGACTTTGCCAAGGGGATGCAGGCAGAGAGGCCGCTATTCAGGGCGACTCAAGCCATTTTCCCGCATGATGGCCCCGGGATCTCGATGTTGGACAGCTACGAGACGCTGGCGGAGCTGGAAAACTTTATGCGGCAGAGAGCAGGAAAGATCGATGAGCTCAGGTCCAAGATAGGCACTAACTTGAGTGCGCCGACAATGAGCAGGGTTCGCGAAATAATCGTGCCCATGAGTGGATAGGAAGAGCTGATTCGATCACGAGCCTGGGTCGCCTGATAATGCGGCCCAGGCTTTTTGTCTCTCATCCACCTTGCTGTGAGCCGGCCTAGCTCGCGGAGGGAATCGCCTCGAGGTCCGGCATCACCTTATCGGCGAAGAGGCGCATGGACTCGCGCACCCTCTCGCTGGGTATCCTGCCCCGCCGGTTGAACTCCAGGATGCACTGGTGCATGGTGGGAAGCCGTTCCTGTAGCTCTTGCAGGCGCTCCACGCACGCCGACGGCTCGTCGTATATGCAGACCTCCAGGACCCTGTCGTAGCCCCACGTCATCCAGCCGATGGCCCCCGTCGAGAAGTTCGGCTCAGATGGGTCGATGCCCAGGCTCTTCATGTACTCGATTCCGGCGGCCGCGTCTGAATCACGCCAGTTCTCCCTCATAACCTCTTGGGCTTCCTTGCGCGTTTTGGCGACGAAGAGCGAGACCATCACGTTTACGTCCTGCCGCTGGGTCAATCCCACGGAAGGCTTCGCGGCCTCGAAGTCGACCAGACGGTCTATCAGGCCGGGCATCGGCTGACCCAGCGTCGTAGCAATCGCGCCGATTCCCATCCTGGCCGCGTAGGGGAAGGTTTCGTCGCTGTTTGCGGCGAGCAGAATGGGCGGATGCGGCTGTTGCGTTGGTTTGGGTAGGACGGGCAGGTTTTCCGCACTCCAGTATTTTCCCTGGAAATCGAATCGCTCTTGCGTCCACGCGAGCCTAATCAGCTCGATAGTCTCTGCGACTCGTTCGCGGCTCTCTTCACGGCTCGTGCCCACGGGGTTGCCCAGGAATCTGCCTGTCGCCGCGCCCCAACGGCCGCCGAGGCAAAGGTCCAGCCTGCCGTTGGTAAGGATGTCGCAGGTCGCAGCCTGGGAGGCGATGTGAAATGGATGGTGCAGGGGAGCCTGGGCCGCGAGCGTTCCGAATCGAATGCGCTCGGTGTGTTGGGCGGCCGCTATCGCCACCATGAGCGGGTTGGACATGGGCCGAGTAGGGTAGAATATCGACTCGGCGAGCCACGCCGACTCGAATCCCAGCTCCTCGCCAAGGACAATCTCCTCGACCGTCTCCCAGTGACGACGAGAATTCGAAGACCCCTCATGGCCCGGCGTCTGCCAGAAGAGCCCAAATCTCATTGCGACGACTCCTTCAAGAATACGTTTGCCGCCCGCGCGAAGGCCAGGGCGGGGTGAATGGGATGCTTAGGTTTTTGGGATACACGGCCAGGTGTTCAGCCTTCACCCAGAACATTCGGGTGCTGATGCCGAGTGGCAAGGCTCGGCGACCCTGGCGTCCCGTGTAGTGCGGCCTAAGCCTTCAAAATCTCCCGCCGGGACAGCACCCGCTCCATGAGCGGCCTCATGCCGAGCTCGGTGGATATGGCCAGCGACTCGTCCAGCATGGCCACGGCCTTGGTCCTATTTTCGTCCGTTCGTGGTGAGCCTGTCGAACCATGCCGCCCTTCGACAAGCTCAGGGCGAACGGAATTCGAGCGCTCCAGCAGCATGTCGGCGTAGTCGCAGAGCGACCAGGCCAGCTCTGTTACGTACCCCGCCCTACGGCAGAAGGTTAGTGCGTCATCGAAGTGGCCTGCCGAGTCGTTGAGGTTGCCCATTGTTTGTGCGAGGAGGCCAAGGATGCGGTCGTAGCTGAAAAGCACAAATATGGAAGCTTCGCCCTTTCTCGATTCCAGGGCCGCGTATTGCTCCTTTGCGGCCTCAGCGTCGCCTCGCTCCATCGCCATAAGTGCCAGACCTACCCTGGCCAGAGTGGCTGTTCTAGGCACAGATAATGGCGATGAGAGGCACTCGCTAGCCGCGGCTTCGGCAAGGTCGAAACGGTCGGCACGGCCAGTGATGCGACTAACCAGTGGTATGATGCAAGCCTTAATTGCTTCATCCCTCAGAGAAAGCGCGCCTGAGAACTGCATCAGCCGAATAAGGAAGGCTTCACCCGCGCCAAAGTTGCCCGACTCATACTCGATAATCACTCTGCTGCAGTTCACTTGCGGTTCTCTAGGTGATACTGCTAGCTCCTGGTCGCTGAGCCTGCGCACGGCCTCCCAATCGCCCTTCATTGCCGCCACCGCTGTGCTGGGAGACAGCGAACGTGCTAGCCAAACCTGGTCTCGCAATGCTTCAGCAGTCTTGACCAACTCCGATGCATGTGCCGATGCCCTATCAGGCTCGCCCATCACGTAGAGCGAGTACGCAGCCCAAAGGTGAGCGCGCAGCTTGGAGTGAGGGTCGTCTACCAGTCCAGTTAGCTCGATTGCTCTCAGGCTTTTGTTCAGACACTCTTGCCAGTGGTGGTGTAGGCTATCTGTGTTGCCACTATTGGCGACTGTTCGCAATTCCAAGGACTTGTCGCCCAGGCGTCGTGCTATCGCCAGTGCCTGTTCGTAGGCCTGCAGGCCGGGCTCGTATCCGTCCCTCGTATAGCTCAGAGCGTAACCATGGTTGCAAAGGACACGTCCCATGTGTAGAGAATCCGGCGGCGCCAGCTCAACGGCTCGCGCAATGACATCCGCCATGGGAACGATGAAATCCGCGTGGGGGTGCTCCGCAATGGCTAAGGCCCGGTCTATCTCCCCTGATTCGATGTAGTAATCGAAGAGGTTCCTCAGGTTCGACATTGCTTCAGCCATCTGATTCATGGCTAGCTGAGCGCTGCCCAGGCTCGACATTATGTCTGCGGTTTCAGCGTCTATCGGCAGGCGTTGCTTCGTCGCCAACGCCCTCTGGAAGTGGTTTGACGCCTCCTCGTAGGCGTATGCTGCAAGGGCGCGGTCACCTGCCAGCTTGCCGTATCGCACCAGCTTCTCGGGGCCAATCACAGACTCGGCTTCGGCGGCGTGGTAGGCAAGCCCAACGGCATGGGCTTCGATGCTGTCCTTATACAGCTCCTCGAACACCTGGATGATGCGGGCATGCAGACGTACGCGCCGCGTCGTCGTCAGCTCGTCGAATAGAGTCTGCTGTATGAGAGCATGGGTGAACTGGTAGACGCCAACGCTGTCAAGCATCTCCTCGATGACTCGCGCTGCCAGTCCCTCCTCCAACACCTCTAATAGCCTGTCATCGGTCATATCATCAACAAGATGCGCCAACTGCTGCGTCTCGAACTCACGGCCTATCACCGAAGCAATCGTGAGGGTCTGGTTGCACCTCTCAGATAGTCTGTTCAGGCGTTTCCCGATGACTTCCCGCACACCCTCTGGTATCCGCACGTCCCAGCTATCCCTGTCGGAGACAGTCTCCCGGCTTAGCTCCCCTTCTTGCACCAAGAGTCGTACCACCTCGGTCACAAACAGTGGATTGCCTTCTGTCTGGGTGTATACAGCCTGAACGAGACCTCGGGGTGGGGTGATTCCGGAAACCATCTCGATGAATCTGTCTACGTCTTGCCGAGATAATCCTCTTAATAGCACCCTCTCGAACAGCCTCTCCCTCGTAAGCTCGCCCAGCGTCTCGGACAACGGGTGTTGCCTGGATAGGTCTACATCACGGTAGGTGCCGATTACCATCAGCCTTGAGTTGGCGAGCTCCGGGGCTAAGAATTCCAGAAGCAGAAGCGTGGGCTTGTCCGCCCAGTGCAGATTATCCAGGATGACGACCAGCGGCTGGCTGCCCGATGCGCTATTCAG
>JADFKI010000232.1 GCA_022565015.1 Chloroflexota bacterium | reverse complement strand
TCCCAAATGCAAGACAACTCGTGGTACTCCTGCGTGCCTACGGCGCTCCGATAGGCTCTCAAATGCGTTAAGTTGTCACTTCTAAATATTGGAGTACCTCCCTCGCGCGTATTTGAGTTACCGAACCGTTGTCAGGCCTTAGGCTCTTTGATCGACTCCCCAGCTCGGACTGCCCCATTAGGCAGATGATGCGGCAGGCCCACGCCAGCTCTGCGGACTGAGCGCTAGGCCAGATATCTAATGCGGGAGACCTGTGCATCCGGGGAGATGGGTAACATCAAAACTGAGGAGACAGGAATCACTTTCGTAGGAGTAGGCAGGGCGCCGGGAGCTCGAGAGCGACTCGTTCTCGCCTTGCTGACGCCGTGCCAGGCTCCGGCTGGATGCAATCCGGGGTGGGCTGGGTGGGTCAATCTACTTCTGGAGCGGTGACACCATGCCATCTGGAGGGTCGTATGCCCGATGCAATTGAAGAAAATACTGAGCGCGCTAAGCCTTCTCCGAGTCCTCAAATGAATATCTTCCCAGACATGTCTGGGCCACTGCGGACCGATCTGGTTCAATCGAAGGAATCGGAAAGTCCGAACTTATATCAGGCAGGCGAGCAGAATTTCTCTGTGAGGAGCCGGAGAGGCGAAAACTTTTCAGCTTGAGGAACCTGGCACCAAGATCATCTCTTGAAACTGACGCCTAGGCTCCATATTGTCGGGGGTGGGTTCGGGGCCCTGCAGCATGCGGTTCGGGGCGGGCTGCGACGGCAAGAGTACGTTCGCGATGGGTGTGGAGCTAAATAAAGAGCGGGACTGCCCCGAAAGGAGCTGGAAACCCTACGGAGCTGGGGTCGGTGTAGGAGTCGCCGGTAGCTCGATCATGACGGATGCCCCGAACAGATCGTCGGTAACCTCTGCGCCCTCTATGCCGACAACGGTCCGAACATCGCCGTAGCGAACGAAATCGATGTCGGTCGAAGTCTCTCCGCTGATGGAGCTGTTTACCTTCAGCCTGATCGTGCCCATCAAGAACATCGTGGAGGGCGACTCGGTCGCGTCTTTGTCCTGGCTGATTGACATGACCATCACGCCTTCGTCGTTGTCGAAGCTGTCGTCCGGCACCAGTCTTACGCTGAGTGGTGCATCTGGATTGGCATTGGACGATTTGACCCGCAGCACATCTCGGTCAAACTCGAGCACGACCTGGACTACGGAGACCTCCTGGCCGTTTGGCTCAATCCAGATCTCAAAGGTCACCTCTGAGCCGGGGTTGATGCCGGTGTACGACGCTGGAGAGAGCCTGATGTCGACTATGTCAAGAAAAGCCCCTTCCGGAATTGGCGTGAGCGTCGGGTATGCCGGGTTCGGCGTGCGCGTAGGCCTGGGTGTTCGTGTAGGGGTCGCCGTAAGCGTTGTGCGGGCAGGATCAACCGTACTGGTCGGCGCGGGAGTGCCGAACGGCGTCGCCGTCGGAGTTTCACCGCCTACGGCAGGCCCTGGCGGCAGGCCTCCTCCTATCGGCGCCTCGGGCTCGGGCGTCTCAGTCGGAGTCGGCATGGCCGTAGGAGTTGCCGTGGGTGTTGCGGTAGGCGTTGGCGATACGGGTGCCTCCGTCGGCTCAGCAACGATAGGCGCGCCAGGCACACCGGGCCCGGAGACGGGTTTGACAGGCTCCTCCGTTGGGCTTAATTCCCCTGGAGAAGGCGTTGGGGACGATCCTATTCCAGGAGCGGCAGGCAAGTTAGTCGACGGCGTCGGTGTCGGCGTGACCTGCCCAAGAAACGCATTGACCGGAGTCGGCGTCTTCAAGGCCTCAAAGGAAGCTAAGGGTGTCGCCAGGCCTCCCAAGATGTTTTCGACGGACTCGGCGGCTATCGCCGTTTGCGTCAACTCCAGAATGGCGGCTAAAACCATCGCCGGGTTCACGGGGCCCAGCATTGGACTTTCATCCAGCTCGGTCCCGTCACCGCTCAACGCCTTGCTGGAGCTTTGACCGGTCCTGGCCGCGAAGATATTCTGCGAATAACCGGGCGGTGTTGGAGTTGGGGCGAGCCGAGCCGCGCGGGCGATAGGCAGCGCCGATACAGAGGAAAACGGGTTTGGTATCCTGGAACAGGCGAGTACCAGGAGCAAACTGATGACCAGTATGTACGCAGGCACGAGTTTTGCTCGCTGGGAGCGCGTCCAACCGCAAAGTCTTATGAGATTATTGGCTTTGAATAGAACGTAAGAGGCTCTTTGGGGGCCCAAGAACCCACCCATTCCTTTCTCGCCGTTTTACGGAAGCCCGCGTGAGATTCACGCGGCTGCGCGCGGGCAATGCCTCCGTCTAGTTCAGTCCGACTTCAAGATATATCTTCGGACTCTCCGACTCCTCACAAAGAATGTCTTCGGAGTCCGTCTCTACGGACCGTTTCAAC
Source organism: Chloroflexota bacterium (assembly GCA_022565015.1). Taxonomy (GTDB): domain Bacteria; phylum Chloroflexota; class Dehalococcoidia; order Lucifugimonadales; family JADFKI01; genus JADFKI01. Next base: position 3,584 of record JADFKI010000232.1, on the reverse strand, counting down.
GGAGGGGAGGGTCGTACCGATATCCGACTCCCCTGACGGTGATAATAAGTCTGGGATTTCTCGGGTCCTCTTCCAGCTTGCTTCGCAGCCGAGCGATGTGCCATTTGACGACTTCAAACGGATAGTGAGGCGATTCCCATACCCTGCTGAGAATCTCTCTCAGGCCGCAGGTCTTGCCGACCCGGTCGGTCAGGAAGTTGAGCAACCTGAACTCCGTCGGCGTGAACTCCACACGCTCTTCCCGTACCCAGACTTCGTGCCGGTCCAGGTCGATCGCCAGCACGCTGTCCCGATAGCCGGTCTGCTCCACCTGCGCAACAGTCGATTTGCCCCGCCGCCTTAGCAATGCGCCGACGCGGGCCAGAAACTCTTCCATTCCCACGGGCTTTACGACGTAGTCGTCCGCACCGAGGTCGAAGCCCTTTACCTTCTCATGCTCCTTGCTGAGCGCCGTGAGAAGCATGATAGGAGCCTCGGACACCTCTCGAGCGAGGCGGCAGAACTCATAGCCGTCCATCTCAGGCATGAGAATGTCCGCGATGACAAGGTCCGGCCGGTGCTGGTAAAGCTCTCTAAGCGCTTCGATACCGTTCGAGCTGGTGACGGTCTCGTAGCCGGAATCTTCTAACCATGTTGTAAGAATTTCGCGGATAGACTCTTCGTCGTCAACCACGAGGACCGTTTCAGCCATCATCTACCCTCCCCCTTTAATACAGGGTCCGCCCGCATGCTCCGGGTAAAGCTGCGAATCGGCATCGCTTCGTCCGGGCCTGGCCCCCTTTCACGAGTTATGGGTGCCTTGTTCATCCTGATGGCTGCTGACCGACCGTATCGTGGCCCGCCGTAAGGTATCAGGATCCGGTGCCGCTCAGCCGGACGAATAAAATATTGTTTCCGAAAGAAAAACTAAACTTACACGAAAAGTGAGTCGCGAAATAACGTTCTGCGACTATACTGACAAGAACCGCTGGTTGCCGGGTGCTTTGATAGTCCGGAGACGAATAATTTGCCTCTCTCCGCGCAGTCGAATCGCCCCTTATAGACCATTTTGAGGGCTGTATCCTATAAAGCATAGGTTGTTATCACTGGTATGGGTGGTAGGTTTCACCCAGTCCACGTTGCACTTCACCCCCGTACTTGCCCCGACCCTTCTTTTGCAGACTCGTGATCGTTTACTCCGAGAGATTATTCCCCAGAAATGTCGTCTTAAGCCTGTCTTTGCAACGTTCTGTTGAATCTTTTAGAATGGACAGGTATCAAATTGGATAGTCAGGCGATCTTGCCGCTGACTGAATACCGCTTTGGAGGGTACAAATTGGTGGAAGCAGTGATGTTATACACTCATCCGGAGTGCACGTTTTCCGACGCGCTCAAGGAGGAGTTAGACGCTGCGGGGACCGTATATACGGAGATTGACCTGGCACTGGACCCCGATAAATGGGCGGAGCTGGAAAAGCTGACCGACGGCGAGCGGATCACCCCCGTACTGGTCGAAGGAGGCGTCGTCAGCATCGGATTTCACGGCGTCGGTTGAAGCTTCTAACCCTCCGGGGCAGTTAGCCCCGGCACACAACGCACAGTTGGAACGTCGAAACGAATAATCGGAGGCAGAGCACATGGCCGCTCCAACGGCACAGCAGGTGGTAAAGGTCGGAGATGCCGCACCGGATTTCGCTCTTCCCTCGCTGGATGGCGAAGAGGTAAAGCTGTCCGACTACAGGGGCAAGAGGCTTGTCCTGTTCATGTGGGCCTCCTGGTGAGCTTGCAGAGAGCAGCTGCCGGTCTGGCAGCAATTCTACGAGAAGAATCAGTCCAAGGGCATAGAGGTGCTCTCAGTGGCCCTTGACCTGCAGGGCGCGGACAAGGCCCGGCCCTTTGCGGAAAAGGCCAAGGCGACCTACACGACGGTCGTCGACGAAGAGAACCTTCTGGGGCAGCTATATGGTTTCAAGGCCGTGCCCAACGGCTTTCTGATAGACGAACAGGGCATCGTCCAGTACAAAAAGCTGGGCGGCTTCGATATTCGCAAGGGCGAGTTCGCCGACATCGTAGATAAGTGGGTGGACTCTCCCGGTCTGGATGAATCTTTGCAGGCGGCGGAGACGGAGCTGTCGGAGGGACATTCGCGGGCTATAGACCTCTTCCGAGAGGGACTCAAGCTGTATCGGCAGGGCAGCGTGGACGCGGCCGTGGTCGAGTGGAGGCGAGGCGTGGAGCTCGAACCCGACAACTGGGTCATTCGCAAGCAGATCTGGGCGGTGCAGCACCCCGACAGGTTCTACGCCGCGGATGTGGATTTCGACTGGCAGAAGGAGCAGATAGCCCAGGGGCTCTAGCCGAAGTCGCATAATGAACTTTAGAACATATCTAAGGGCCCTCGGAAGAGTTTCCGGGGGCCTTTCGTTTGTTCAGGGAGGCACTAACGAAATTATTTAGCTCTGACCATCTGGAGTATAAGGAGTCGTCTGCGTAAAGTCCGTGGGCATGCCGTTCGCGTCCAAAGTCAAGAACCAGTTCATTCGGTAAGGTTCCATCAAGTCTTTAGATAGTATCTCTATGTCGTACTCTATGGTGGCACCAAAAGGAACTCGGCTATAGAGTCTTGCCTGTACTTGTGGTGATATTCCCACATCCTGGTAAACTACTGTGGCATACCATGTCTCCTCATGTCTGCCTTCGCCATTGCGCCTAGCGACAATTGCATCAGATGATGTAAGCGGCCCTATGGGCTCCCATTCGCTGGTTGCGGCACTATCCCACTTGATTGATTTGGGTAGCCATCGAGTCAAATTTGGAGCGCCACCACCCTGCATGCCTCCTGTCACACTATGCAGCCGAACTTTGAATTCGTGCAATTCGTTGGAATTATTGTGTACAGTGAGTATGACTCTACCTTCATTAAATCGTCCGCCTACTGTAATTGTGAATGGCTTTGGTTCGGTAGGAACACCAATATTCTGTATGTAGTCGCGGCCTACTTGGGTTATGTTGCCACTTCCTTCGTTATGGGCCTGCTGTATATCGCCAGCCTGGGAATCGGCGTGCTGCGATGGTTTGGCCCTATCTCTGTTTCGGAACATATTACGTAGTATCCTCGATAAAATGGCTATTATTACGGTCGCAACGAGAAATAACCCAATCAGGGTGAGAATTTGCAGCCAAATCGCCATATTCCCTAACAGCGATGTGCCTAAAACGGTATACGAGCTTAACACCCCCCCGCCTCCAAGTGCGGTAGCGATGTCCCATGTCGTCCAGCCGTTGAGGATGAGGGTAAATAGTCGGGTCGGGCGCATGTCCCAATTCTACTACAGCGTCCCGCATTAGGCAGATAGTTGCCAAACCAACATTGTTGAGATGCTCACTGATGTGAGCGTTACCGTCTTCGACGTTCGCTGCCGAAGTCGCACTACCCTAGAACGACTATCGCCTCGATCTCGATGCTCAGGCCGGGCAACGCCAGTGCGCTGACCTCGATCAGAGAGTTGGCCGGGTTCTGCCCCTTGAAGTACATGTCGAAGAGGGCCTTCTGGTCGTCCGCGATTGGATACCAGTCGCTCATATTGGTAACGAAGGTCGTGAAC
>JADFKI010000231.1 GCA_022565015.1 Chloroflexota bacterium | reverse complement strand
CACGATCACACCATTCTTAGCCAGCGCTTCGTTGGCCTTGTCGCCGTTCAGACGATTTCCCCGAACCCAAGCTCCGCCATGCAGTTCGACCATAATCGGGAACGGTCCGCTACCGCGGGGCTTGAAGAGACGCGCCAATATGGGCGTATCGCCGTGCCGGAGATATTCGACGTCCGCGACGTCAACGTCGTAAGTTTGAGCGCTGGTAGTCATGCGAGGCTCCTTTTCCTGGTGTGCCATGAGATTTGCGTCTGCTCACGTTACAGGTCGTGGGCTTCTCGGTCAAGAAGGCCCCGCGCTATAGCGAGCACACGGACGTGCTGATGAACGTGGCGGGCGTGTCCCCGGACGAACTCCCCAGGCTCCGCAAAGAGGGCGTGATTATCTAGGGCTTCTCGGTTTCTCCCTTTGTTATCGAATTGCCTACATGTACGCCAAGACCATATAGGGCTGTAATTTCGCCAGAAGCCGCTGCGAGGTCTGCTATTTTTCAGTGACAGTTGAAAATGGAGTGTTAAGACGTAGTCAAAGAGCGGCCGTGGCTATTCGTATTTCAACGTAGATGCTTCAGGAAATCGTCGAGAGAAATGTCCAGCAATCGAAGAATGTTTCTTAAAGTTCCCCGCGGGATTTCTTTTTTACCTAAGACCACTGGTGCAGAGAACGTGCGACCACTTGGATGATTTCTGTGATAAGAAAGATGGCTGCCACTCCTGGCTTTACCAGGCTGACAGCCAAATCGTTCCAGCGCCCTGCATATCTGATCACTGGAACATAAAGGATATTTTGCCATCGACGGTTTTACCCTGGGACGGGTACTAAATGTTGATACGCAGTGAATATTTTTTCGGGTTGTACCCTGATTGATACTTCCACGTCTTCGTTGAAAGAGGAAGGGATGTCAATACGTATATTTCGCTCACGAAAGACGCGCAGAAACTCGCCTGTCTCTACTAAAGCATTGATATGAACCTCAATGGCATCGCCCAGATTCTCAAGAGCCTCCTCTGCGGTATCTCCGCAGCTAGATGTCCCCAGCTCCTGACAATAAGACACATACTGGTCACCTTCCTTTTCGGCGACTCCAGTAAGTGTGACGACGCCCTTCCACTGTTCTTCTGTCATGTTATCCGTCGCCATTGCCAGCCCTCTCTAAGCATGGAAACCAATGCCACCGCTTGTATCACGGGGCTTTCCGTATTGTCAATACGGTGTACGAAAGTTCATTATACTCAGTTCTAGTGAGTTCCACGTGAAGATTTCATGAACTTCCCGTTTACTAATCTAGAACACAGCCTTATACCAACTCACTGATAGAGTGGACGCATATTCAAACTAGGACCCAATCACGCTACGGGAGCCGCCTCTTTAGCCGAGCTGGAAAACACCTTTTCCGGGCGCCAGCTCGCCAGCGTCGCGTCGAACGTCAGGATTGCGATGAAGCGTCCGTCGACGCTGTACGCGCGGCACTTCTCATTTGCGCGGCCGTTGGGTATTCGCAGGCCCTGGGGCAGTGCCCGGCCATTTCGCACCATGTCCTCGATCTTGCTTCCGACAATCGTAGCCCGCATGGAACTCAGGACGACGTCGGGCGGATTCAGGATGCCCTGCCAGTCCGAATTCTCGAGAGCGTCTTCGGCCTCCTCCAGAGAAATCGCATCCTCGACCTTGAAGGGACCGCTCTTCGTGCGGATGAGGCTCTTGAGATGCCCTCCGCATCCCAACGCCTGACCGAGGTCGAAGGCCAGGGACCTCATGTAGAAGCCCTTGCCGCAGGATACGAGCACCCTCGCCACATGCCCCTGTAGCTCGAGCAGGGTGATGCCGTATACCTGGACCTGCCTGGGCTCGCGCTCGACTTCGATTCCGGCGCGGGCGAGCTCGTATAGACGCTTGCCGTCCCTTTTCAGCGCGCTGTACATGGGCGGCACCTGCTCGATGCTTCCTTCAAACGACTTCAGTTCCGTCAGGATGTCGCTTTCCGAGAGATCGCCGGGGTCGCACCGCGCCAGGACTTCTCCCATGGCGTCGTATGTGTCGGTCGTGACGCCCAGCTCTATCTGGGCCTCGTACTCTTTGCGCCCGTCGTTAAGATACTGCGTCACCCGGGTCGCCTGCCCAATGCAGACGGGGATTACCCCCGTGGCGATGGGGTCGAGGGTGCCCGCATGGCCGACCCGCTTCTGGCCGCTGGCCCGCTTTACTCGCCGCACGACTTCCATGGAAGTGATGCCATAGGGCTTGTCTATGTTGAGGATTCCGTGCATGCGCAAGCCTCTGATAAGGCTAGGGTGTGGCTCTGTCCGAGCTTTCACTTGCCATGGCTTCGTCTATTAGCCCGAGTGTTCTCGCACCCTTTTCGATGGAATTGTCGAGCTCGAATACGAGAAACGGCATGTACTTGAGGTCAACGCCCTTCTTGACGGACCTGTTGATAAACCCTGAGGCAGATGTGAGCGCCTCCAGGGACTTCTGCTTCTGCCCGTCGTCTCCCAGCACGCTTACGTAGACCTTGGCGTTTCTGAGGTCGGAGGAGGTCACGACGCGGATCACGCTGATAACGGACGCCAGCCGGGGGTCGCTGAGCTCGGTCACCAGGACCTCCCCGATTCGTTCACGGAGCAGGGCGTTCACGCGGTCCATTCTTCTGGCAGTCATACGCCGTTACTATCCAAAATCAACGATTTTCGCACGCAGCTAGGCTCGTTGGCGGGCCACTGTGGAGTTAAGCCATGGGGTTCCATCAGTAATAGGTGAATCCAGGTACGGGGACAAGGAAAGCTACCTGACGCGCTCCGACCTGTGGGCTTCGATGATATCGCCCTCTTCAAAATCCGCGAACCCCTCGAGGACTAGGCCGCCCTCTAGACCGGTAGCTACTTCTCTGACGTCGTCCTTGAAGTGTTTCAGGCTGGAAATCGCACCTGAGTGCAGTTTCTTACCGCCTCGCAGAACATGGATTATCGAGTCTCGAACGATATGCCCGTCGTTTACGTAGATCCCCGCGACCTTTGTCCGCCTACCGACGCTGAACACGGCACGTACCGTCGCCTGGCCTTCGACAACGTCTCTATAGACGGGTTCGAGAAGCCCCCGTAGCGCGTCCTCGATATCCTCCACCAGGTTGTAGATGACATCGTAGAAGCGTATCTCCACGCCCTCTACGCCCGACAGCCTCTTCGCGCCCGGCTCCGGTCGGCTGTTGAAGCCCACGATTATCGCCTGCGACGCGACGGCCAGCAGGACATCGCTTTCCGTAATCGTACCGCTTGCGGCATGTATGAGGTTGACCCTGTATTCGGCCGTGTTCAAATTGAGCAGCGTGCTCTTCACCGCTTCGACGCTTCCTTGAACGTCCGTCTTCACGATGAGGTTGAGGGCCTTGACCTCTCCGGTCGCGAGGCGGGTATGGACATCTTCCATCGTTGGTCCGGCGGCCTTCGCCATCTGGTTTTTCCGCGCCCGCTCCTCCACTATCCGCCGGGCGGTCTTCTCATCTGGCACCACGTCCAATATATGGCCGGCGTCGGGCAGTCCGCTCAGGCCCAACACCTCTGCGGGCGTTGACGGTCCGGCCTCCTTGATCGACGTTCCCTTATCGTTAAACATCGCCCGCACGCGGCCACGCAGCTCGCCGACAACGAAGTTGTCGCCGACCCTCAACGTACCGGTCTGTACGAGAACAGTCGCGATGGTGCCCCGGCTCTTGTCACGTCTCGCCTCCACCACAACGCCTTTCGCGGGCCTATTCGGATTCGCCTTGAGGTCTCCGACCTCGGATACGACGACCAGGTTTTCCAGAAGCTCGTCGGTACCCTCGCCGGTTAGGGCGGATACGGGCACCGCAATGACATCGCCGCCCCATTCCTCGATCAGGAGGTCCTGTTCCGCCAGCTGGCGCTTCACCCTTTCGGGGTCGGCGTCAGGCCGATCTATCTTGTTGATTGCTACAACTATGGGAACGCCCGCGGCCTTGACGTGATCGATGGCCTCGATCGTCTGAGGCATTATTCCGTCGTCAGCCGCAACAACCAGAATTGCTACGTCGGTCAACTGGGCGCCCCTGGCCCTCATGGCTGTGAACGCCTCATGACCGGGCGTGTCGAGGAACGTGATGGAATTACCATCGTGGTCCACCTGATATGCGCCGATGTGCTGAGTTATGCCGCCTGCCTCGCCGGCGACTACATTGGTCTTTCTTATGGTGTCCAGCAAGGTGGTCTTGCCGTGGTCCACATGGCCAAGTATCGTCACCACCGGAGGGCGAGTTACCAGCTGGCTCTGGTCTTCATCCTCTGTCGAGAGGACGATCGACCCTGGAGCCGCTTCGGGCTCAAGCGCGAGGACCTCATATCCAAAAGCCGGGGCGATTTTAGACACGATGTCGTGTTCGATGACTTCGTTGATTGAAAACATATAGCCACTGCGCATCAGCTCTTTTATGAGCTCGATGGGTGTGGTATGCATCAACTCCGAAAGATCGTAGACGGTTACCGCAGCCGGGACCTCAAGGGGCTCCACCTCTTCTTCAAAGTCTTCGTCTTCTTCGTCTACGAATTCGTCGTCTTCTACGTCCTGTGGCTGAGTCTCACCGCTCCTGCTAACCATATGCCTCCGGTCTGTCTGTTTGCCCGACTAAACTATTCGTCGTCCGCGCTGAGTTGGGATACTATCTTATCCCAATCCGGGTCGGCGAGCGTAACTCTGAGTGCGTGCTCCAATCTACCCCTTTGAAGCTTCTTGTTCTCCGGGCAACCTTCACCGCAGATGTACGCACCTCGCCCGTTCATTTTCCCGTAAGGGTCCAGCTCCACCCGTCCTTCGGCAGAGGCCACGATTCTAACCAGGCCTCTCTTTTCGCTCTTCTTCCCGCATACTACGCAGGTGCGAATAGGGAAGGAACGCCTCGCGGGCAAAGCAATCACCTAACGCCGTCGTCTGCCGCCCTTCGTCTTTCGCTTGCGGGCGCCGCCGCCGGCCGGCTGGGCGCCATTACCACGTCGGCCTCGCCTTGCGGCCGTTACGCCGCCGCGAAGTCCGGCGATATCTTCAGCAAATCTTATACGGCCGGGATCATCCGAGTCCTCCGTCGATCGACGCGCCCGCCTCACGGCCCAGACGTCTTCAGAGATCTCCCGCAGAGACGCCGATCGCTCTGCCACCGCCACTGCAGGCTCGGGCTCCGGCTCAACTTCGAGGACCGGCTCCAGTATCTCCTCTTCCTCCTCGGCGACCTCTTCCTCGACGGCTTCGACAACTTCGGGTTCGGGAGCCGGTACTTCCTCTAGCTCCACGGCCGGAACTTCCACGACTTCCTCGACCGTCTCAACCTCGGGCTCGACGACTTCAAGCTCTGCTTCAACAGGCTCGGCAACCGGCTCTTCGATCTCGACCTCGGTCTCCACTTCCGACTCGGCCACCTCTGCTACGGCCTCCTGCGCCTCCGCCACCACCTCTTCAGCCTCAGCCACGACCGCGGCCTTTTCCGCCGCCGCCTTGATCTTGGCCCTCTCTTCCCTCTCCGGCGCTTCGGCTTCGTACTCGACGTTGCTCTTAATATCTACTTTCCAGCCGGTCAGACGAGCCGCCAGCCTGGCGTTTTGGCCCTCTTTGCCGATCGCTAACGAAAGCTGTCGCTCGGGCACGACGGCAATGGCGTACTGGCCATCCTCATCCAGGTCGACTTTCATCACCTGCGCCGGACTCAACGCGTTGGTGATAAACACCGCCGGGTCCCGATTCCATTCCATGACATCAATTTTTTCGCCCTGGAGCTCGTTCACGATGTTCTGTATTCGAACGCCACGTAATCCCACGCACGAGCCTACGGGGTCTACACCATCCTGTATCGCCCTGACCGCAACCTTGCTCCGAGAGCCCGGCTCTCTTGCAATGGCCTCGATCTCCACGGCGCCGTTATAGATCTCGGGCACTTCCATTTCGAAGAGTCTCTTGAGCAGTTGCCTGTCGGCCCTGGAGACGATGAGCTCCGGTCCCTTACCAGAACGCTCTA
>JADFKI010000230.1 GCA_022565015.1 Chloroflexota bacterium | reverse complement strand
CGACGGTGGCCCGGATGTATGATGTGACGGTTAATCTCGGGGCAAACTGCGTGACAACGATTTTTTGCGTCAGCGCCCTGGGAGCCAGGGCCATACCGCGTCCACAAGCTTTGGGAGAACCACGCCATCCGGTGCGCCAGGATCGCCGGTCAAAGGCGACGGGCTGGCGCTGCCCATTCAAAGAGCAAGTACGCTGCCGCGCGCATCGCAGCTGACAGGGCCGGTGATAGCCCCTGCAAAATGTGGTCCACTTGTCACGTTCTGATGAGACCGTCGCGAGGGCCTCCAATTTGATGGCCGGGCTGCTCCAGCGCTCGCCACGGCACGAGTTCTGTATCGAGCTGATCACGTTGTACGCACACAGCATTGAAGAAACAATCGCCACGGGGGAGCGCATGCAGGCGCGCCAGGCCCTGTCTCGTCGGCCGGTATGCCGCGTAGCCCAACTCGGTGAGCTGGCGCACGATGATTTCTGGAGAGGATCCAAACTTGAGAAGGTTCTTCTCGTGTAATTCGATCATCAACACTGGCCGAAATCGTTCCAACGCCTTGCGCGCACCGTCAATGAAGCGGCCCTCTGCACCTTCAATGTCAACCTTCACTAAGTCCAAACGCGCGAGCGCATGGTCCACAACAAACCTGTCGAGCGTAGTCGCCCGAATCAATCGAGCTTGCGCATATCCTGCACTTACGAGGTGCGTTGTACCCGCGTCGCCTGGAGGGCCAAGCCAGGCGTCGCCGACGGTATCCGAGACCGCCAACCGCTGCAGGGCTATGTTTGAAAGTCCGTTCAGCTGCACGTTGCGCTCAAGTCTTGTAAACTCCTCTGGGGCCGGCTCAAAGGCGAACACTTTGCCGCGAGCGCCAACTTTGGTCGCCGCAAGCAAGGAGTACCAGCCAATATTCGCACCTATATCACAGACGATCCAGCCTGGAACAGCACCGACTATACGACCACTCCTTGATGCAGTCAATCGCCATCTCAAAAGCTCAATTTCACTTCACGGTGCCGATGCCGATATCAGTCCGAAACCTCAGGACAGAGGTCAATAACCACGTATAGCGACGTCCTACGATCTACTCGGCGTCGGTGCGGGCTGCGGGAAATACTCTTGAACATGGATCCCGGCTTTCGCCGGGATGACGAGGTTGCAGTTCTTTTGGTTACGGCCCTCACAGGTGGAGCGGCTTCTACGATTTTCCCGGCGTCGGCGCGGGCTCCGGGAAATACTCCTGAACGGGGATCTCGATGACACAGGGCCTATCCAGCGACAATGCCTCGCTGACCGCGTCTCCGATATCCTCCGGCCGCTCGACGTAGTAGCCTTTGGCGCCGTATACCTCCGCTAGCTTGTCGAATCGTGGGTTCGTTAGGTCCACGCCAACGTAGCGTTCGTTAAAGAGGCGCTTTTGCTGGGCCTTCTCCGCGCCGTGGCAGCTGTTGTTCAACACTATGCTCACCAGCGGGATGTTCCAGCGGACCGCCGTATTCAGCTCCCCCGAGGTGTACAGAAAGCCGCCGTCGCCCTGAATGCTGATAGCGGGCCTGTCCGGACGGCCAAGCTTCGTTCCGAGCCCGACGCTGTAGCCCATGCCGAGACCGCCCTGCCCTGCGTAATTAAACATCGTCCTTGGATGCTCGAAGCTGAGGCGGTCATAGGAAAGCCCGGGGGCTACGCCCGCGTCTATCGTGACCATGCAATCCGTCGGCAGCACCTTGTTGAGCTCCGGGTAGACCTGCTGAGGCATCATGGGGTCGGCGGACATTCCCAGCTCCTCGGCCAATCGGGCACGTCTCTTCTGAGCGAGGCCCTGAAACTCAGCCTTCCATTCCGGCAGCGCCCTGCCCTCCGGCAATTCCTTACGGAGCACCTCCAACAGCTGCTCCCCGACTGCCTTGGCATCCCCTACGATTCCAACGGCAACCGGGTAGTTTCTGCCTATCTCCTGGGGGTCGATATCCACCTGGACTATCTTCGTTTCCGGATTTATAACGCTGTAGTCCCAGGACGTCGACGGCTGGTTCATTCGCGTCCCGAAAGCCAGGATGACGTCGGCACGGTTGATGGCCTGCGCGGCCTCGCCGGAGCCACGGCCGCCGGGCGGCCCCACGTAGTTGGAGTGGCTGTTGGGAACGGCGTCGTGATGGCCATAAGACGGTACCATGGCCATATCCAGATGCTCCGAGAGCTCCACCGCCTCGTCGCTCGCGCCCGAATCAACGACGCCTCCACCCACGAGAATCAGTGGCCGCCTCGCCTCGGAGAGGAGGCGTAGGGCCTGCCTTATGGCTTCCGGATCTGCCTGCGCCCTGGTGTTTACGGGCCTATAAGCATCGGGGGCGGGAAAATCGTCAGAGATGGTCTGGTTGTCAATGAGGTCGCGGGGGAGGTCCAGTAGAACAGGGCCCTGCTTTCCCCACAGCGCCGTGCGAAACGCCTCCCGGATAAGCTGAGGCACCCGCTCGGTCTTATTCGCCTGGACCGCCATCTTGGTCACCGGCTTGAAGATGTTCACCAGGTCAAAGGCCTGCGCGCCGTCGCGTCCAATGTACTCCTGGGCGGTGTCGCCGGCGATTACGATCACGGGCGCGCGGCCCTTGTATGCGAGCGATATACCCGTGACGAGATTGATGGTGCCGGGTCCCGACGTCGTCATGCAGACCACCGGCTTTCCCGACGCACGTGCGTAGCCGTACGCCATGAAGGCCGCGCCCTCCTCGTGGCGAGCGTCTATGAAAGTGATGTCCTTCCTGCCGAAGGTCTCGGTGACCATGCTGTTGGTCGTGAGCCCAGTCAGTCCGAATATATACTCGACGCCCTCGGCGCGAAGCAGCTCGATAACAGCCTGGCCTGCCTTCATTTCCGCCATCTATCCCTCACTTTTTTGGTTTTTCTGCCTCTTGGCTTACCGGTTCCTTGGAATTCGTTTCACGTGCGCTCGTCGTTCGCCAAAACGTCATTCGGACCCTTTGGTTAACGCCCCGACTCGCTACGTGAAGTGCGGCATCACCTCTCGAGCGAAGAGCTCCATGGAGCACATCAGCTTGGCATGGTCCATGCCGCCGTACGCGAAGTTGCAGCCAAAGTACTCTATGCCATGCTCTCGAAGCTCTTTGATCTTGGCCACGCACTGCTCCGGCGTGCCGATGACCGCCCGCTTCTCGTAGACGTGGTCCAGTGACTCCGGGGTGCTGGTACGGCTCTTGCGCCAGTCCTCGATACGGTGGTTGACCTCGCCGCCCTCCTTGAATATCTTCCGCCACTCGATCATGTCCAGGGACCAGCGCAGCGCTGCCTTGGTATCCTCGCGGGCCTGCTCCTCGGTCTCGGCCACGTAGCAGTAGCGGAAGAACGGAATGCGAGACATTGGCGCGGTCTGCCCAGCCTGCACGGACATCGCCTCATAGCCGTGACACCACTCCAACGCCGTCGCAGTGTCGATCGTCGGTCCCATCAATATGGGATGTCCTCCGCTCACGGCGAACTCCAGGGTAGCGAGCGTTCGGGTGGCCGCGATGTATATCGGCGGATGGGGCTTTTGCAATGGTTGGGGAACGAGGTTGGCGTGCCTCACGTTGTAGAAGCGGCCCTCGCTGGAGTAGTCCTGAGTGGTCCACAGGCCCTTTATCATGCCGACGGACTCCCGAAATCGCTCCTGGCTCTCGTTCTGGTCAACGTCATAGGCGAAGAACTCGTAGTCCGCGCTCCCCCTGCCGAGGCCTACGTCGAGCCTGCCGCCGCTAACCAGGTCCACCAACGCCGTCTCTTCGGCTACCTTGACCGGACTATGCAGGTTGGGGATGATGACGGCGGTGCCGAGACGAATCGTCTTTGTGTGGGCGGCCATCGTGCTGACCAGGACCATGGGCGATGAGCCAAGCCCGTAGCGAGAGAAGTGATGCTCCGTCAGCCAGGCGCTGTAAAAACCAAGCTCCTCCGCCAGCTGAATCTCCTCGATGGCGCACTCGACGATTCGCCTGGGATCGACGCCCTCCGGCCATGGAAGGTGAGTAAGCAGGGCAAACTTCATCTGTTACACTCTTCAACGCGAAATTTCGACTATTATTCCACAGGACGGGCCTCGCTGCTACTCTCGCTACGGTACGACGATGAATCCGGATGGCTACGGACAGGCTGAAAATACCAATGTTGGTCTTATCCGCCAGCCTGAAATATAATTGGTGGCGCCATAAATTGTCTAACTCGACCCTTTGGAGGTTTTATTCATGAGACCCAATATTCTCCGCGAAAAGCTGAACGCCGGGAAGCCGACGGTCAGCACTCATATCCACACCGTGTGGCCGTCCATCGTAGAGGCCCTGGGACACACCGGAATTTACGACTACGTGGAGTTCGTGGCGGAGTACGGCCCCTTCGACCTGCACGACCTGGACAACCTGTGCCGCGCCGCAGAGCTGTACAACATGGGCAGCATGATCAAGATAGACCAGAGCTTCATGCCATATCTCACCCAGAGGGGTATCGGTGCCGGCTTCGGCAGCGTCCTGTTCACCGACGTGCGGAATATCGAGGAGGTGCGGGAGTGCATCAAGGCCGCCAGGCCGGACCATCCCGACTACGGCGGACGGTATGGGGTGGCCACCCGGCGTAACTCCTACATGGGTTATGGCGGAACGCCTGAGTACGTTCAGAACATAGCCGATACGGTCCTCGTTTTCATGATTGAGAAGAAGGGGGCTCTGGACAATCTGGAGGAGATTCTTGAGGAGCCAGGGGTGGAGATGGTCCAGTGGGGAGGGTCGGATTTTTCGATGAACATCGGTCATCCGGCGGAGGCGGACCATCCGGAGGTTGTGGCCGCCAAGAAGAAGACCTTCACCACAGCCATCAGGATGGGTGTGCCGCCCCGGGCGGAGATAGGCTCTGCCGATCAGGTAAAGGAGTACCTGGACATGGGCGTCAGACACTTCTCGGTGGGCACCGATCTAATAATCCTGTTCAATTTCTGGAGGAGAGAGGGCGAGCAGATTCTGAAGGCCCTGGAGGGACGTTAGTCCAAGCGGGGCATACAGGCAACTGTAGATTCCGGGGAACAAATTGCGAAAACTCACCGGGTTTGCTATTGGTGTTGTCGGCGATCCCCTCTTCGGATGACGAGTATGAGCGCTCATTCTCCGTTTGTCAGATGACCAGGTCGATCCCCCCCTGGGCATCTATGCATCACGTACTCGCTCCATGTACTTTGCGGCGTTCTTGACGGAGGACGGGTACAACTTCATACTTGAGAGACCCCTATATAACACAAAAACAGCCCAGGCGGGAGGTGTCCAGATGACCGTAGTCGAGCTGCTTGGTCCCCATTTCGAGCGTCTGCACGAAAGCCTGGAAGGTGCCACGCAAGACCTGACTCCAGAGCGGCTTCATTGGAGGCCATCGGAGGGTTGCAACCACATTGCATTTTCTCTGTGGCATTACGTGCGTACGGAGGATAACCTGATCCGCTTTGTCCTGCAAAACCGTAGGACAACGGTGTGGCTGGAGCAGGGCTGGGACGAGCGGTTCGGCCTTGACCGCGTGGCCCAGGGGACGGGTATGAGCCCGGAGGATGCCGCTGCGCTCCGCCTTCCCTCTGCGGAGGAGTTCTTGCCCTACATGCGGGCTGTCTGGCAGTCCACTGAAGAGTACCTGAGCTCCATAACCGATGGCGACCTGGAGAATATATTCACGGTTAGGCCAATGGGCGAGAGACCCGCCGTGCAGGTTTTGATGGAAAACCTGTTAACACATGGATTCAGCCACCTGGGCGAGATGTGGGTGCTTCGGGGGCTTCAGGGGCTGAAGGGTTCGCCCATCTAGGCACCTTGGGCCCCGTACCGTAGAAATGGAGTACAGCCCAAGGTGCAGACCTGTCCCTGTATGGGATGATTGACAATGGTTTGTAGCGTCGATACCATCAGCATAGTTCGGCGTCATCCTATGGACGCCCACGGTCTACATCTGTAAACGTCGGTTCGGTTCGCAATCTCGTGACTTTCAGAGTACGGAGCATCATATGGCACAGCTAACCATAGCCTCGGGGGA
>JADFKI010000229.1 GCA_022565015.1 Chloroflexota bacterium | reverse complement strand
ATATCCATTAGGAGTTACGCCTTTACTTAAAACAAATCATATAGTTCACAAATCGACGTACTCGTGATAGTCTTCATAAATCTTTCAGGAAACGCAAGGAGCCCATCCGATTTCATGTCGCAGGAAAAGAGGAAGGTAAAGAAGGACGCCTGGGCGGCACCAAAAGAATCGCCGAAGTTCCTCTGGATGTCGGGGAATAAGGTCGAGTGGGAGAAGGCGACCGTACACGCCTCCACGCTGGGGTGGTCGGCCATTTCGATGGTGTTTGAGGGCATCCGAGGATACTGGAACCCCGAGGCGGAGCAGCTTCGCATCTTTCAGCTAGACGCGCATCTCGAACGGCTCATGCGCTCCATGAAGGTGATGCGGATGTCGTCGCCCTGGTCCGTCCAGGAGCTTGCCGCCGACATAGTGGACCTGGTCCGCTCGAACGAGTTCAAAGAGGACGTGTACATTCAGCCGACCGCCTATTTCGGCGAGACGACTCCCGGCTATCTGGCCGCGAAGGAGCAGCCTGGGGAGATCGCGGTCTTCAACCGAGCGGCGGCGTCCGTATTAGGCGCCGGAAACGTCATTAGCCTCGGCGTCAGCTCGTGGACTCGCATCTCTGACAACGTCATGCCCCCCAGGGTCAAGGCGATCACCAACTATCAGAACAGCCGCTACGTTGCCGACGAGTCGACCCGCCACGGCTACGACTTTGGTATCATACTGAACCAGCAGGGCAAGGTGTCCGAGATTTCATACGCTTGCATCTACATCATTCGGGACGGCGTCGCGATAACGCCGCCCGTAACGGCCGGAATCCTGGAAAGCATCACCCGCGACATAGTGAAGGGCCTGTTGGAAAATGAGCTTGGCATACCGGTACTGGAGCGGGACGTCGACCGCACCGAGCTCTACATAGCGGACGAGGTCTTCATCTGCGGCACCGGCGCCGAGATTCAGGCCGCGGGTTCCATAGACGGCTACACGGTTGGAGACGGAGGCGTCGGCCCCATCGTTTCGGACCTCGAGCAGCTCTTTCACGACATCGTGCGGGGCAGAAACGAGCGTTTTGTCGATATGAGCACGGAAGTCTATTGAGGGTTGCCCGATCAGCGCCAATGAGCAATAATCGCACCATTGGGCGTGCAGAACCGACCTCTGCCTGTCACCGGCTAGGAAGAAAACAAAATTGGAGGAGAGCTAATGGGAATCTATGAAGTAAGGACCTACGATCTGAAGCCGCGCAGCGTGCCGGATTTCGAGAACGGCTTCGCCGAGAGCCTACCAGGCCGAATGGAGTTTTCGCCTCTGGGCGGCCTGTGGCACACGGAGGCCGGGCCTCTGAACCAGGTCGTGCACATCTGGCCGTACGACGACATCACTTCGCGCAGCGAGATTCGCGCCAAGTCTGTCGCCGGCGGCAAGTGGCCGCCCAAGACCAGCCAGTATGTCGTCAACATGCAGTCTGAAATCTTCATTCCCGCGCCGTTCATGCCGGAGATGACCGAGCGCAAGGTCGGCCCCATATTCGAGATGCGAATCTACACCTACAACCCGGGGGACATTCCCCAGCTCATAGAGGCCTGGGGCGACGCCATAGAAGAGCGGGTGAAGTATTCGCCGCTGGTCGCCGCCATGTATTCCGATGTGGGCAGCCTGAACAGGTGGGTCCACATATGGGCCTACGAAAGCTTCGATCAGCGCATGAAGGTCCGTGCCGAGACCCGTGAGAAGGGCGTATGGCCTCCCAAGAGCCCCGTATCGCCCATAAAGCAGGAGAACAAGATACTCATCCCGGCCGCCTGCTCGCCAATGCAGTAGTAGGATTCGCAACCGGGCTCCGCTCGTAACCATTGCGGGGCTCCGGGATGTAGGCTAGGCGTTTGCCGTAGGGGCCCCGATAAATCGGGGCCCCTACCTTTTTGCGTTCACATCGCCTCACGCATGACGGCGCGGACCGTGAAGACCACCCTTCAAAACCTGTCCGGGGCGAACTCCGCGATGGGAATGTCGGTCTTCCCGCTCAACACGAGCTCCGCCGTCGCCCGCCCCATGGCCGGTCCAAGAAGGATGCCCTTTCTGCCGGCGCCGGTCGCTACGAACGCCCCCTCCAGGCCGGGGACGGCGCCAAGAATGGGCAGGCCGTCAGCCGACAGCGGCCGTAGACACGCCGTATGCTGAACTAGCTCGGCGTCTGCCAGAGACGGCAGCATCTTCAACAGCGATGCCATAATCCGGTCCCGTGCCGGCGTCGTCGGGTTTTCGTCGAAGCCCGCCTCCTCCTCCGTTGTGCCCGCCCAGAGCAGACCGTCCAACTTCGTGTTGGCGTAGTTGCCCGCCCATCCCACCGAGCACGCAATCTCGGCCCCGGGCGCTCGAAGCCGCAAGATCTGACCCTTCAACGGCCTGATCTCGATTCCCAGCCCCAGCCATGATGAAGCCTCTCCGCTCCAAGGGCCCATAGCCACCACCACACTGGAGCAAGGCATCTCACCGGACACGGTGGACACGCCGACTACGCGACCGCCGCTGCGTTTGAGGCCGGTCACGTTGGCGTTTCTAACGTGGACGCCCTCCTTCTCCGCGAGCTGTGTGAGGGCCAGCAGGAACTTGTAGGGCTCGACCTCGGCAGAGCCCTCCGTGTAAACGGCGCCCATAACCTCGGACGAGACGCGGGGCTCGATCTCCCTGGCCGCATCGCCGTCCACCCAGCGGACCTTAAACCCCTCCTGGGCCTGCTGCCAGGCCAGGGTCTTCCGTGCCTCCGAGGCCTCGTCCTCCGTGAAGGAGAGTGAAAGAGTTGGCCGCTCCCTGTATTCGGTGACTACACCCGTCTCCTGAGGCAACAGCCTTCCGAACTCGGAGTGAAGCCTCATGCCTTCCCTGGCGAGCTCGTACACGGGCCCTGGGATGCCGGCGCCGGACAACTGGCTCAAGCCGCCGTACGCAAAACCGGAGGCGTGGCTGCCTACGGAGTCCCGTTCGATTACCGTAACCGTAGCCCCAGCCTTGGCCAGAAAATAGGCGGCGGCCATACCTACGATACCGCCGCCAATCACCAAAACATCGTTATTGTTCCTATCCATATTCGTCGGTCCTCCCAGTGTTCGGTCCAATGTGATTTGATTGATCGCTTTACCCCCTGTAGTCCCCCTTGGCAAGGGGGACGGCGATGAATTTCTCCCCATTTAAAAGGGGGAGCCAGAGGGGGTTTCGAGACGTTTCACTTCAATGATGACAGCTTCCAAGGGCGCCCGGCAATCTGTATTGACCGCTCTACCCCCTGTAGTCCCCCTTGGCAAGGGGGACGGCGATGAATTTCTCCCCATTTAAAAGGGGGAGCCAGAGGGGGTTACGAGACGTTTCACTTCAATAATGACAGCGTCCAAGGGCGCCCGGCGCGCCGTATTGACCAGTCCAATAGCCTATAAACCGTCTGTAGCGTCCCAATCAAAGACATGGTAACATGCAATCTGTGATTCAACGGAGGTGAGTTTACCGTGGCAACCAAGCTGACCGGCGAACAGATCGAAGAAGTAAAACAGCAGGCGATGGACCACTTTTGGCCCCACGCACGTCCAGCGGGCGACATGTCGGAGGATTCCGGCATCAAGCTGGTGCAGAGCGCAAAGGGTTGTTGGGTGGAGGATGTCGAAGGCGAGCAGTGGTTCGACACGCTCTCAAGCATGTGGCTGAAGAACGTCGGCCACGGCCGCAAGGAGATTGCCGACGCTGTCTACGAGCAGATGCAGGATATCAGCTACTCCCCAGGGGGCACGGTCACTCCCGTTACCGCGCAGCTCACGGCGAGGGTCGCGGACCTATCCCCAGACAAGGAATCCAGGGTCTATCTCGTGAGCGGCGGCTCCGAGGCCGTTGAAACAGCCATCAAGATGGCAAAGAACTACCAGAAGAATATCGGCGAAGCCGCTCGATACAAGGTAATAAGCAGGCGCGGCTCCTATCACGGGGCAACGCACGCTTGCATGAGCCTGGGTGGGGGCGGCATCAGCGCGCCGACGAACTACGGACCGCTAATGCCGGGCAACATTCACGTTGCTCAGCCGGACGCCTATCGAGGAATTTTCGGCAGCGGGCTCGAGGCCGCCAAGGACATAGAGCGAGCCATCGTTCATGAGGGCCCGTCCACCGTCGCGGCGTTCATCGGCGAGCCCGTTTCAGCGGCGGCAGGCATCCACATTCCCGATGACGAGTACTGGCCGGCGGTCCGCGAGATCTGCGACAAGTATGGCGTCATAATGATTTGCGATGAGGTCATTACGGGCTTCGGCAGGACTGGCAAGATGTTCGCAACCGAGCATTGGGGCGTCACGCCCGACATCTTCACGGTAGCCAAGGCTCTCACCAGCGGATATCTGCCCATTGGAGCTGCGGTGGCCAGCAAGAAGATTGCGGACGTATTCATGGGCGACGCCGATTCAGCCTTCAGGCATCTGTTTACGTTCGGCGGAAACCCCGCATCCTGCGCGGCCGCAATGGCCAACCTGGATATCATGGAAGACGAAGGCCTGGTTGAGAACTCCGCCGAGATGGGTACCTACCTGTACGAGCAGCTGCAGACGCTTTACGAGCATCCGATCGTCGGCGATGTCCGCGGCGGCAAGGGCCTGCTCTGCGCTGTGGAGCTGGTCAAGGACAGGGACACCAAGGAGAGCTTCCCCAAGGAGGCTGAGCTGGACGCCAAGGCCCTTAAGCTGATGAACGAGCACCGGCTCCTGGGAAGGGGTGGTAACGTAATCTCCATCGCGCCGCCTCTTAGCATCACCAAGGACGAAGTGGACTGGGTCGTCAAGCAGCTGGACGAGATAATTACCGACCTGGAAAAGCAACTGCTCTAAGAGACGTTAGACCGCGAGTTGAAAGGGAGCGGCAATTGAGCCGCTCCCTTTCTTTTAGAAAACTTCTTCCGCGCTCGGCATTAAACTCGGTCCGCTCATACACGTATTTACCTCCCATCGCAGAACGGACACGGAAAACGTAGTCCGAACGTCTTGCCGAGCAAACTATCCGTCAGCTTCTCGGTTGATGGCCCTCGATTGTGTCCACTCTGTTGAAGAGGGATAAATTGCCGGCCTACGGGTCCGCTTCGTCTTTTTCCGAATTGTCGGTTCCGCAGTAATCGTCCTATTGTATAGGTGCATCTATTGAGGTCGGTCTGGTTAGTTGCATTTGGCGTCATACTCATCATCGTGGGCGCTACGAGTCCTCTATACGTCATGCTCCTTACAGCCGAAGACGACACCGTAGCCGCAGCCGAGCGCCCGCTGATTAGCGAAGCGGAAGAGACCGGCGCCGAAGATGAGTGCCTTGAAGGCAGATTCGCGATTCCCATACCCGGCGGCAGCCTCTTCTGGCAGGATGCCATGCTCTGCGGGAAGGACATGCGCTATTGGATGGGTGAAGGCGAGCCGCCCGGGCCCATCATCAACAGGCTTACACGGGACTTCGACTAGGTATCGGGCCACTCCGCCAGAACGATCTCCACCGTGATGTCTTCGTCCTCGCGGAATATCGACAGCACCACGGCCTCGCCCGGCCGCTTGTCGTTGAAGTAGCTCACCATCTCCTCCACCGAACCCACCGGGTTGCCATCCACGCCCGTTATGACGTCGCCCCTGCTGGTAAGAGACCGAAAGGGCACGAGACCGGCCTCGCTCGCCGGGCTGCTGGGAAATACCTGCGTGACGACGACGCCCTTGGAAATGCCCAGTGAATCGGCGAGCTGTCTGCTGATCGGGCCCCCGCTTATCCCGAGCCACGGCCTCCTGATCTCACCGGCGATTAGAAGCTCCGGCATGAGCGTCTTCACGGTGTTGCTGGGCACCGCGAACCCGATCCGGAAGTCGTCAAGCCCGCTGAACGAAGGCGTCCTTACCGCGGAGTTGACGCCGATGACCTGGCCGGCGGAGTTCAATAGCGGTCCGCCTGAGTTGCCGGGATTGAGCGGGGCGTCCGTCTGAATCATATCGGGGATTGGCCGCCGGAGCTCGCTCACGGGGCCCCTGCCGGTCCCGCTGACCACGCCCACGGTCATCGCGTTGAAG
>JADFKI010000228.1 GCA_022565015.1 Chloroflexota bacterium | reverse complement strand
CCAGCGCCTGGACATAGCTCTCCCCGCCTACCTCCATCACGTAGCCAACGTCGCGACGCATGCCAACGCCAACGAGCCCGCCCGTGCTGGGCGACTCCGCCCTGGCCGACGCGACGGCGTTCCTGGCATCGTCAGGCGTCCGAATGTCAGCGAACAGGAGGTTCTGAATGCCTGATCCCAGGGCCCTGACCCCGAGGTACGTTCGGGGTTGCTGCTCGATCTTCATCATTGAAGACATGTTGTCGAAGAGGTCGACGGCCCTGCCGAAGTTCTCCAGCGCCGCCAGGTCATATGGCGCGTACTCCCCCGAGAACTCGATGTAATCGATGGCGCCGCTGTAGCCGATTACCTCCACCATGCCGGGCCAAATGCTGTGTATATGGGTCCCGACGCTTGGCTTGTCAGCGTCCAAAAGCTCGCGCAGCACGTTTCTTCTCACTTCAGGCTCCTCGTAAAAGAATTTCCAATGGGCTGTATGATACGCTATCGCTCCACAACTCCCGCTCTTAACCTACGCTGGCCATGGGAACCTACGTTGTCGTTTAGACGTTGGCCGCCGGAATATGAGCGGTAATCGCAGGTCCTTGCGCGTGGCTGTTGATGTCCGGCAGCTAGGTGCAGATGATGCGCCGGCATCGGGTCTCTCCGGCCCTGGTGGCCCTAGACCCGGCCAGACGCTAATGGCGCGGCGGAGGCGGCAGGCGGAAAAGTCGCAGGTACGACGCAGGGGGCGCAAGCCGCAGCAATGCAGGCTCTGACGCCAAGGCGCAGAGGTAGGCGCTCAGCTGCCGAGCTTGGACAACGCCGCGTTCTCCGCCGAAAAGTCCCAGGGCTCTTTGTCGAGGCCCGAATCCATCCACCAGCGATAGGTCATCTCGAGACCGTCGCGCATGTGGTAACGCGGCGTCCAGCCGAGGTCTCGTTGGGCCTTATCCGTGCTGTAGCACTGGCTGGCCCTCCACTCGTATGGATAAAACTCCTGGCCCAGAGCCTCATACTCCGCAGGCTCGACGTTCACGATATCCGGCTTCACGCCCATGACATCGGCGATAACTTGCACATATCCTGCCGTGGTTATCAGGTCGGGGCTGGCGATGGTGTAAGCCTCACCGACGACGTTATCGCGGCTCGCCGCAGCCAGGAAGCCCTCAGCGAGGTCGTCTACATGTACGAGGTGGATCAGGTTCAGGCCGTCGCCGGGCACGATGATCTTGCGTCCCTGCGACAGGCGGGCGAAGAAGCTGAACTCCCGCGCGGCGATGTAGTTGTCCGGACCGTAGACGTAGGGAGGGCGAATGAACGTCACGGGGAAATCCCGAGCCCGGTGCGCTTCTCCTAAAAAATCCTCGCAGGCGATCTTGTCGGTGGAATACTTGCGGGGCGAATCTCTATCGAGCGGGAAGTCTTCCTTAACGGGGTGGGTATGACTGGGAGCGTACACCGCCGTCGTGCTGCAGAACACGAAGCGTCCTACGTTGCCTTCGAGAGCGCTCAGCACCGGTTTCAGACTATCGGGGTCGTATCCCGAGATGTCGAATGCGACGTCGAACGACCGCCCGCCCAGCGCCTTCGCGACCTGGCGTTTATCGTACCTGTCCGCATGGAGCCGATTGACTTCGGCGGGCAGGTCCACGCTCGTTTGTCCTCGATTCAACACCGAGACTTCGTGTCCCTTTTCAACGAGGAGCCGCACCAGATGCAGCCCTATGAACCTGCTGCCCCCGAGAACGAGTGCCTTCATTCTTATCTCCCTTTACCGCCGAGACCAGAACTTCAGGGCCTCTTCATCCAGCTCGACTCCGAGGCCGGGGCCTTCCGGAACATCCAGGTAGCCGTCCTTAACCACCAGCGGCTCTTTCAGAACGGGCCGCTCATCCCGAATGGAGACGCGCTCGATGTTGTATTCCTGGGCGTAGGGTACGATGGAATATGCCGCGCAGAAGTGTAGGTGAGCGACCGCGCTGAGTGTTGGTTGAATGTTGTGCACGGTGATCGGCTTGCCGAAGGTCTCGGCCAGCGTGGCGATCTTTTGGGCCCCGGTAAACCCGGGTGCCTTGATGATGTCCGGCTGGAGGATATCGACCTTACCCCTCACGATGAGGTCGCGAAATTCTATATGCGTAAAGATCATCTCTCCCGACGCGACGGGCATCGTCAAGGCATCGGCCACCTGGGCCAAGCCCTCAAGGTCCCAGTGCGGTCTGGGCTCCTCGAAGTGAAAGACGCCCAGGTCCTCGAGCGCCTTGCCTATCTCTATGGCGTGATGGACGGAGAAGGCACCGTTCACGTCGACCAGAATATCGATATCGTCGCCCACCGCCTTCCGCACCTCGGTGACGGTGGCGATTGTCCCGTCGGATGGGTCGTCAATGGCGCCCGGGACCGCGCTGTGCAGCTTGTAGCCGCTATAGCCCTGCTCGACGAGCGACGCGGCCCGTCGCGCCTCTTCCAAGGGTGTCAGGTTCCTGTCCAATGAGCTGGCGTACATTCGTATCTTGTCGCGGACCTTGCCGCCAAGGAGCTTGTGGATAGGTTGGCCCACCGCCTTGCCCTTGAGGTCCCACAGGGCGATGTCCAGACCGGCGATGGCACACCATATTCCTCCTCCAAGCTCCACGGCGTTGGACGCGCGGGCCATATCCTGAAAGCGCAGCCCCGTATCGGTGGGGTCCTTCCCAATCAAGACGGGCTTGAGAATCTCCTCCACGACCGTTTTGAAAAGGATAGGCTGCCTGAAGAAGCATTCGCCGATCCCAACCAGGCCCTCGTCCGTATACACTCTCACAAAAGGAAACTTCTTATCCAGAATAAGGCATTCGACGTCCGTAATCTTCATATCTTCTCTCCAAAAGCCTTACTACATGAATCATGACACGCACCGGTAAAGGGCGACGGGCCTCACGCGGAATTCCACATCGATGACACAGCGTACACCCGAGCCGGCTCTTCGGCAACGGGAAAGCGGCCACAGACCCGGTTGCCCGCCGCAAGTCCAAGGGACTACAATAATATTGCCGCGTTGGAGTGCGTCCACGCCAACTGCCCCATTCGCGGAGGGGTGGCCGAGCGGCTGAAGGCACCTGTCTTGAAAACAGGCATACCTACGGGTATCGCAGGTTCGAATCCTGTCCCCTCCGCCATGTAACAAAGGAGCTTAGGTGATCAGACCCAAGCCCAATTTTATCGTCAAAAATACCGTTTGGTCTTGATGTAGTCACAAGGTGCCGAAAAGTTGGCTGTCCAAGATGGTTACGGCCTCCTCTGAACGCCCTTGAGCAAGTGGCCATATAAGTCCATTGTGATTCTGGAGTGTCCCAGGATGTCGGCTATAGTCCTGGCGTGAACGCCTCCGGCGATCATTAGTGACGCTGCCGTATGTCGAAGGCCGTGGAACGTGAGATGAGGCAGGCCCGACTTTCGCACGATGCGGGCAAGGTCTCTGGCTACCCTCTCGCTGCCGATGGGTGAGCCAATTTGAGTGGCGAAGACATGGCCCGTACCACGCCATAGCTCCCCGATAGAGAGGCGTTGCTCTGCCTGGGCAACTCTTTTTATACTGCTCTCAGGACATCCATCGCTTTTGCTCTGAGTGAGAGAGTCCGCTGGACCTGTCGGTCTTGGGCTGTCCTTCTAAAAGCCCTTCACCGTAGATGTGCTGTAGCGTCCTGGTAACCCGGAGGTAACCCGCGTTCAGGTCGACCACCTCCAACTTCAACCTGCACGGTTCACCACGGCTCATACCGGACAGCGCGGCCAGCTTGTAAATGGCCAGAAACGGGCTGTCCTTGGCGGCATCCAGGAACGCCTGGAATGTATCAACCTCCCAAGTTTGCGAGACTTTTCTTGCCGGCGTGGCGGTGACGCAGTATCGGCGGGATGTCTGGTCAGCACTCCCACGTTACAGCCCGCTTCGACGCTCCCTCGAATGCGGGGCGGCGACAGAGGACGGTCCGATTGCTCAGGCCATAGTCCAGCATGGCTGTCTAGAGGCCCTTGATGTGCCGGCCGGTGAGCTTCTGTAGCCGCACACCACCAATGACGGGGTTAATGTGTGCTTGGATGTTGTAGAGATAACCTTGCCGTGTCTTGGGAGCTGTGTTGGTCTCAACGTAGGTCCGCATCCAGTTGTTGTCGGCTCGAAGGAATAGATTCGCAGCCTTCCCCAATAATTGATCCGTAAAATTACCGTATTTCCTTTTACCTCTAACAACTATTAGATATTGTGGCAATACACTATTATGAATTTGGCCGTACCTCAACGTGGTATTGGGAGTGAAGAGTATTCTCGCCAAGCTTGGCCTCATTGTATTCGGCGTACTCCTGGCGGTTGCCTTAATGGAAGGTGTTGTGAGATTGACTCAGCAGAAGCCACAGACTATTTCCACAGGTAGACCAGACGAACCTCCGGACCCTCTCTCAGATGTTCAACGTTTTCTTCAGAGTGACCCGTATACCGGCTGGTATCTAAAGCCTGACGTCGAGGGAGTGTATCGAAAATCATGTTTCGAGAGTTGGGTAGAGATAAACTCTGAGGGCTTCCGGGATATTGAGCACACTGTACGGAAAGAAGACGGGGTATATCGTATTGTCGTTCTTGGCGATTCCATGACTCTCAGTTTAACGGTCGATCTGGAGCAAACTTACCCCAAAGTACTGGAGCGTCTACTAAACGAGTCGGAATTAGGAATGAGGTTTGAAGTTTTCAATCTGGGCATGTGGAGTTTCGGAGCTGGTCAGGAGTACCTAAGCCTTAAGCGCTACGGATTCAGATATGAGCCAGACCTGGTAATCTTGGGATTCTATCCTAATGACCTTAAGGATAGCTCCTTTGCTCTGGGTCACAGCCCGGGAGCCTCCATAAGGCCTTATTTTGCCGTTGATGAGAATGGCGGGCTGATTCGCCTGCCAGAACCGGAATATGTTCCTCCCCCAACACCGAGTCCTCTGCAGAGACCCTTCTTGAATCGTATGTTGTTTAACGCTCTTGGCTGGCTCGAGCTATATGACTGGTTCGCAGCCAATGTGCGCGATTCTCCTCCTCTTCACAACATTACGTGGAGGCTTGGGTTGGTCGAAAGGTCTCAGAATCCCCAGTATATGGAATATCTGCAGCGTTACCCTCCCGAGTACGAGGAAGCGTGGCAGATCGTTAAGGCCCTGACTCTAAGAATGAAGCAGGAAAGTGAAGAGAATAATGCTAAGTTTTTGCTCGTGAACCTAAGCCGCAACCCAGATCTCTACTCGCCGGGATGGAAGTACCTGGATACTCTGACTCGTCAGTATGATTTAGATAAGCCCGGAAGAATACTTGAGGAATTCTCTCAGGAAATGGGAGTCGAGTATCTCAATCTGGTGCCTTCGCTCGATAGCTACTTGAAGGAGTCGGGTGAGGACTCTACAAGCCTACATTTCGAATGCGATGGACACTGGACACCCCTAGCGAATCAGCTGGCGGGCGAAGCCATCTTTGACAAGATAATCGATAATCTGGACTAATGCTGTATTGACGGTAGTTTCCGGCTGTTTTCAGCGGCGCCTGATCTTAATTATTGAGATGCCATAGTAGATATGGATTGATCTGGACATGGAATCGGCAAATTGCCAAGCCCAACCGAAGCCCAGGCAGAATACCTTAAGAATAATCTGGGCCGGATGGCTTAAATTTACCGTAATACTCGGAACCGTCCAAATGATTATTGTCCTGACAATTATTTACTGGGTTATGGTTCCTATCATTGCTATACCCTTCAAGCTCTTCGCCGACCCTCTTGCGTTAAGTAGGCGGAACGGCACGCGTTGGATACGAAGGGACACTGTCGATAACACCCTAGATGGACTGAAAAATCAGTTCTAAGCCTGGGACATGTTTCATGAGAATACTTGGAATATCCTGCTATTTTCACGACGCGTCCGCCGCTCTGTTGGAAGACGGTGTTCTGGTGGCGGCGGCCGAAGAAGAGCGATTCACACGAATCAAGCACGATTTCGGTTACCCCGAGAACGCGATTCAGTTCTGCCTGGACCAGGCCGGCGTTACCGGCGAGGACATCGACTACGTCGTCTTCTTTGAAAAGCCCTTCGTCAAGTTCGACAGGCTGTTGAAGACGGCCCTGCAGGGATTCCC
>JADFKI010000227.1 GCA_022565015.1 Chloroflexota bacterium | reverse complement strand
AGGGTCCAGGGTCCTCGTTAAAGTATTTGGCAAATGTGATTGCATTCCCTTTTTCACCACAACGCATGCAATAATATTGGCCTGTCGATGGGTCTATATAAAATTTCGGCTCCGCCTTACCCATGCAACCTGGATACGGGCACGGTCCCAGCCATTGGCTGCCCGACTTCTTTAAGCTGGGGATGTGGCGGCTATACAGATCCCAAAAGTCCATCAGTCGATCCTTGTCTTGCCCCGTTAGGGCACCTCTGCTAACAACAGCGAGCAACGCCCATGGTTGGGGCGAAAAACACCTAACTTCACCTCTTGCGGCCCTCGCTTTGGGGTCTCTGGACAATCATGGAATCTCGATCGGCGTGTACCTGTTCGACCCCGACGGCAACGAGATCGAGGTCTTCTATGAGCTGCCAAAGGACCAGTGGCCCAAGGAGGGCAGTCTGTTCGAAGGACAGTTCCCCGGCGACCTGGAGGGAGAGACCGTAGTGGACCCCGCATGGGGGCGCGCCGGCAGCTAGATATTCAGCTTCACGTACGCTATTGAGTTGTGTTGAGCCCCTTCGGAGCAGACGCTGGGAGGGGCTCTTCTTTTGGGAAAGGAGGCCGCAAATGCCCGCACGCACCGGCGAAGAATTTCTTGCCAGACTGAGAGAAAACCCGGCCGAGGTGTGGATAGATGGACGGCGGGTGGATGACCCGACCACGCATCCCGCCTTTCGGCGCGGCGCTCGCTCGATGGCGGCCCTTCTGGACATGCAGCACGAACCGGCACTTCGCGACGAGATGACCTACGATTCGCCCTCGTCGGGTGACAGGGTCGGCATGTCTTTCCTAACTCCAAGGAACGCGGAGGACGTCGTGCGCCGCAGGCTCATGATGACGAGGTGGGCCCGGTACAGCGGCGGGATGATGGGGCGCTCGCCGGACTACCTGAACGCCGGCCTGATGGGCGTGGCGGCGGCCTCCTCGTACTTCGGGGCCAACCGGCCGGAGTTCAAGGCCAATGTCGAAAGGTACTACGAGCACGTTCGGGAGAACGACCTGTGCATGACCCACACGCTGGTAAACATGCGCCGCACCAGGTCGGCCGAATCGGTGATGGGCGCCGACGACGTAGGTCTTCGCGTGATGAGGGAGACAGACGAGGGCATCGTCGTGAAGGGCGCCAGGGTCCTCGCCACGCTGGGCCCGATTTCCGACGAGATAATGGTCTTTCCTTCGACCGTGTTGTCGACGATGCCCGACGCCGAGAGCTACGCCTTCGCTTTCTCCATTCCCAGCGCGACTGCAGGCCTCAAGTTCGTCTGCAGGGAGAGCTTTGACCTGGGTAGGCCCTCGTACGATCACCCGCTGGGCTCGCGGTTCGAGGAGATGGACGCCATCGTGCTGTTCGACGAGGTCCTCGTGCCCTGGGAGCGCGTGTTTCTCCTCGGAGACATAGAGCTGTGCAATAACGCGTACGCCGCGACCAACGCGCTCGTGCACATGATGCACCAGGTCGTAATAAAAAACGTCGCCAAGTCCGAGTTCGTCCTGGGAATCGCCGCCCGCATGGTCGAGGCGCTCGGCTCCGGGCACCTGCCCAACGTCCAGGGCATGGTCGCCGAGCTGATCATCGACCTGGAGCTGATGAAGGCCTGCCTCAGGGCCGCCGAGGCCGACGCGGCCGTCGATGAGTGGGGCGTCATGTGTCCCGATCGGCCTCCGCTGGACGTGGCCAGAAACCTGTTTCCAAAGATGTATCCAAGAATGGTGGAGGTGCTGCAGCTATTGGGCTCCAGCAACCTCATGGCAACGCCGTCCGGCGCCGACTTCGAGTCGGAAATCGGCCAGGAGCTGGAGCACTACCTGAGCACTGATACGATGTCGGGACTCGACCGCGCCAGGCTGTTTCACCTGGCCTGGGACGTCGCCTGCAGCGCCTTCGGAGGCAGGCAGGTGCTGTACGAACGTTTCTTCTTCGGTGACCAGACTCGCATGGCGAGCGCCCTCTACAACTGGTACGACATGGAGCCGCTGAAGACGCGAGTGGACGACTTCCTGGCCCGCGAGCCTATGATGTAGTCTCGCCTGCTCGTTATTCCCCGGACGCGAGGGTTTACTTTGATACTGTCCACTACGTCGACGCACAGGCTCATTATTTTGTGGCGAATAGGGAAGCATCATGAAAACGAACCTCGCAGCGGTTGCCCTGCTTGCATTATTGGTTCTTGCGTGCGGCAAAGACGACGATAACTCTGTTACGAGCGCAACGTCCAGGGCGGTTGGTACGACTGCGGTTGCTCCCGGCTTCGCGGTGCCTGCGCCCGACGTCGTACTCTCTTCGACAGTCCCAGCGCCTCAGGCCGTGGGCACGCGACTGGAGGTCGAGAGCGTTTCCGGTACGGCCGGCAGAAACGCTACGGTGACAATATCGATGCACGAGGCCACGGAGGGTTTGTCCGGCTTCAAGCTAGAGGTATCGATCGCTGACCCCGGCATCGCACGCATTGTGGGCGTGGACCTTTCGGACTTCGGCCTCAGCGATACGAGTCCGCTTCCGGCTGCCGTGATTTCTCTTTCCGCGGTCGATCTGTCCGGTATCTTTGAAGGACCGTTCGAACGCGAGACCATAGCGACACTGGACCTCGAGCTCCTTGCGCCGGGGGAGACGGAGATAGTCTTGCGGGTCCTAATGCTGGACGACGACAATGGCGACGCCGTGTCCGCCGAGGCCGTCCATGGGCGACTCTCGGTTACGAACGCGAGCGCGAGCCCGTAGAACCCCGGTCGACAACGATCCGCCCTCGGAACATCTCGTGGACCTCTCATTCCTCCGTCAAAAGTGAGATAATCGCCTCGGCCCGCTACGGCTACGGCACAATGAAGATGGAGGGAGACCCCGTTGGAGCTCGGCGAGTTCATTGAACAGACCCTGGAAGATTATCGAAGAAGGGTTTACGCGGCAATGGAGCCGCTGACCGAGGACGAGATCAACTGGATGCCCAATCCAGAGTCCAATTCCATCGCCTTCCTCGTGTGGCACGTTGCGAGAGTGGAGGACAGGTGGACAAACACGTTCGCCAGGGGTGTGGAAGAGGTCTGGGTGCGACAGGGCTGGCATCAGCGCTTCGGTCTGCCTGAGAAAGAAATAGGCCTTCGGTTCGATGTAGACCAGCTCTCGGCATTTCCACGGCTGTCAAGCGAGCTGCTCCACGGTTACTTCGATGCTGTCCGCGAGGAGACCTTAGAGTTCATCAACGGTCTGGGGCCGGCGGATTTTGATCATGTGCCCGAAGGGTCGCCCTTTCCAGAATATCCGGGCGCGGTGGAGCGCTTTTCCGGCTTTACGTACGCCCTGATGTATCGGCAGCTCATTGGCGAAGAGGACCAGCATCTTGGACAGGTCTCCTACGTTCGCGGCCTTCAAAGAGGCCTTGATAAGTAAGTTTCCAGCGCATGCCGCCGGGCAATCGGCACGTTCCGGGTATGTTGAGATGCTGCTTTTATGCGCCGGCGAACCTTAGGGGTCAGACTGATGAGTATTTTAGATACAGGGGGACCGTTACCTGCTGTAGCGCCCAGAGCGAAAAAAATACTCCTAACAGACCAGCTAAAAAGTGTCTCGCGGGCCTTCTACCTTACCCTCAAGGTGCTTCCCAAAGACCTTCGCGAGCCGGTCGGCCTCGCATATTTGCTGGCCAGGGCCGGGGACACGATCGCGGACACGAGGCTTCTGCCGCCGGAGGAGCGTCTTCGGCACCTGCTGGAATTCAGGAGGCAGGTTGACGGACCCGCCTCGATAGCCGGCCTGCGGTCCATCGGCGACGCGTTGACGGACCGCCAGTCCATACCGGCGGAGCGCGAGCTGCTTCAATCGCTGCCCACCGCCTTCGCGGTCCTGGAGGCGATGGATGAGCCCGACCGTCGACTCGTACGGTCCATCGTCGTGAAGCTGACGCAGGGCATGGAGATGGACCTCGAGATATTTCCGCCGGAGGAGTCCGGCAGGGTGGCCGCCTTGAAAGACAGGGACCAGCTGGATGAGTATGTGTATCTCGTTGCGGGGTGCGTGGGCGAGTTCTGGACATCGATGACTATGAGGCATACGCCCTCCCTATCCGACTGGGACGAGACCGAAATGTCGGTCCTGGGTGCGGGTTTTGGCAAGGCCTTGCAGATGACCAACGTCCTACGCGACGTGCCCAGAGACCTGCGTATCGGCAGGTGCTACCTTCCTCAAAGCGATCTGGACGAGCTCGGTCTCTCTCCCGAGGACCTTCTCGACGCGGCCATGGCTCCAAGGGCGCGCCCGGCCCTGGTACGGGGCATCGAGACCGCGCTGGAGCATTACCGACGCGCCGAGGAGTATATCGTCGCGCTGCCCAGAAGAAACGTAAGGCTGCGGCTCGCGACGTTGTGGCCGGTCCTGATAGGTCTTGCCACGCTGCGCATGGTCGCAAGGGAGGAATCCTGGCTAGACCCAGACCGTACCTCCAGGGTAGGCCGCATATGGGTCTATCGCATGATGGCCATGTCATTTCTGGGAGTGCACGGCAACTACGCGATTCGCGGGTGGATTGGCAGGCTGCGGTCCGATGTTCAGCGAGCCCTGTAGCGGCCCGGGCGGGTAATCCTCCGTACACTACACATTAACAAGCGAGGCATCGAATGAGGCAAGAAGAGACTGAGATCAACATAAAGGCCCCGCCGGAGGCTGTGTGGAAGGTGATGACGGATTTCGATTCATTTCCGGACTGGAACCCTATGATAACCAGGGCAAGGGGCGAGGCCGTTGAGGGCACAATCCTGGAGGTGCAGCTCACGTTGCCGAATGGCAAACCTAGAACTTTCAGGCCTCGGCTACTCGTTGCAGAGCCTAATAAGGAGCTTCGGTGGATTGGGAAGTTTTTGCACTCGCTACTTTTCAGCGGGGAGCACTACTTTATTCTCGAACCTACGGAAGGGGGTGGCACCCGCTTTCTTCACGGAGAGAGGTTTTCGGGCCTCCTTGTGCCCCTGCTATCGGGAGTTATCAAGAAGTCTGTCCAAGGATTCGAGCAGATGAACGTCGCGCTCAAGGAACGAGTGGAGGGATCCCACGCATGACCTCGTTGCGCGTCCAATCTTCGGGTCGCGCATCTGGTCCGTTCCGGCGGCCCAGGTAGGAGCGACTGCGCCGGTGTCCGGCCGTGAGCAGATCACAAGATCTTCGACGTAACGTTCCGTGGCGGGACCCACTCACATCCTCCTGATGTGCCAGGCGACCGTCCCGAGCAGCTCAGCTCGCTGGATGTCCAGGGCTTCCGACCGGCCGCTGGACGTGCGTAGCCTCATTTCCGTGGAAGATATGTAGGTCGTAACGAACAGCACGCTTTCGACTCTCACTACCTGAAGCCTGCCGACAACGGGTCCCGTATCGGGATCGATTACCAGTATGTCGTCACTATGGATTCCGTCCTCCATCAGTGAGTCCCCGCTCACGACGACGGCGAAGGCGTTGGAGTGCGCGTCGGTGATAAACTTCGGGAGGATGACCTCGCTGGGGCCGACAGCGTTAGGGTCTCTGGAGACTCCGGCATTGACGTAGCCTCTTACGGGCACGCTGGACTCCAACTCGAGCAGGGTAGTAGGATTCGCCGCGTTGAGAAGGTCCTCGGAGGCAACATTGTACGATCTACTGAGGCGGTCCATTTTTTCTTGAGATGGTGAGAACGCCCCCAGCTCCCATCGCCTGATAGTCACGCTGTCCACGCCAATGGAGTCCGCTGCCTGCCTCTGCGTCCATCCCTTGTTTTTCCGAAGCTCGCGGAGATACGAGCCGAGTCGCTTCGCCGCTTGCTGCCTCGCGACTGTCGAAATAACCCTATTCATATCGCTGAGCAGTCCCTAAAGACTTCTCGGTTATATCCTGGGCTCCTACCCGTTATATGGTATGGGATATCAAGACAATCATCTGCAAGGCAATACAACGGTGGATACATTAAAGATTGATCTCGCAAGTGCGGCAGCTTTTATAGCCCTAATATATAGGGATGGGAATGCAAATTCTACAGTATCTACCATGGATCTGACCATGTTACAGGAGTGAATAATAATTCTTATACTGATGAATGAGCGATACAAGCGTAATATGATGTACGGATACAAGCTTAATCGCTTATATTGCATACATTTCCACACAGAAAACGTTGGATCA
>JADFKI010000226.1 GCA_022565015.1 Chloroflexota bacterium | reverse complement strand
CCAACGCTTCGCCGCACCAGTTCATAGGCCGCGGCATGAAGGTCGCCAAGGAAGAGATAATCGGTCTTCTTCAGGCCCTGGATATCTTCGTCAACGAGGACGAAGAGGCCGAGATGAAGCGCTTTAGCGAGATGTGCCGGCAGGTAATGGACGCCCTCATAGAGGTGCCGGGTCTGGATGTATCGGTGGTGCACGACGAGTACGACTACCTGACGCCCCACACGGTATTGAAGTTCGCCGGTGATCGAATTGGCGCCGGTCGCGACGAGATTTTCGCAGCGATGGTGAACGGCGACCCGCCTATCTACCTGCACAACATCCATCACCCGAACGAGCTTGCCGTCGACCCCACGAACCTGGACGAGGCAGAGCTTCAAATAGTAATTCGCCGCCTTCGCGAGGAGCTTCTGAAGTAGGAATTTTCCCGCGTCTCAGAGAGCGGTCGTCTTGCCAATCGGCCTCGCTCCCTCTGCTAGGAGCCTATTCGAAAACTGCCACGAATGGTTCGACAAGCTCACCACGAGCGGGTAATCTTCCGTTAGTCCTGAGCTCTGTCGAAGGACGGTAAAACGTCGATATGGGGTTTTCGGATAGGCATTAAGACTATCGCAAGAGTCGTGCCGCTTTGACGAGCCTTATCAGTACCACGGCGTTCGTTAGCGCGGCCAGTGCAATTATCGTTGCAAAGCCCTGTCCCGAAAGCGCGCCGATCATCAGCACCAGCAGTCGAACGTCGCGGGATGCGATGGAAGCGATCCCCCTATCGAACACGTTGCGAGGCAGGCCCTGTATCCTCGCCCTCGTGTACGTGACCACGAACGTTCCGGCGAGAGCCCAGAATCCGACAAGCCACACCAGGTCGCTGTCCGTGGTCTGAGCGGCCCAGATGATCAGGCCTGTATAGAGGATAGCGTCGGCGTACCTGTCGAGAATCGAGTCCATGAAGCCGCCAAATTCGGAGGCCATGTTCTTCAGCCGGGCGAGGTCGCCGTCGACCCCGTCGATGATCG
The DNA here is from genome assembly GCA_022565015.1 of Chloroflexota bacterium. GTDB lineage: Bacteria > Chloroflexota > Dehalococcoidia > Lucifugimonadales > JADFKI01 > JADFKI01. Next base: position 5,163 of record JADFKI010000226.1, on the reverse strand, counting down.
ATGAGAACTGGGCAAGCAAGGCGCCGGGGATATTCAGGCCGTAAATAAAACAGGCCATCGAACCCAGGGCGACGGCGATTGCCGCGAAGGAGACCTGGTTGGGCGTCGCCGGAGTGTGGGCTAGCAAGCGGGCCATTGGCCGAGAGATGCGTCGGTTCAGATGGCGCGAAACAATGCCGTCGTAGACTTCGTCCTTAGACAATGCCCTCTCTCAATAGCATTTCGACCGAATGGTAGTCCTCAGGCGTATCCACATCCGCCCAGAACATTCCGCTGACGTCGCATACGCGGAATGGTTGGCCCGTCCGCCCCATCTCAACGACAACCTGGGAAATGGTGACTTTCTTACCCTGGTTGACCATCAGCCTCTCGATGCAGGGAAAGACATCGTCGTTCATCATGAACACGCCGGTATCCACCACGTCCCAGTCCATCAAGTCCTTGCCGATATCCAGTATGAAGCCATCGGCATCCACGCGGACCCTTGTCGCGTCGCTGATTTGAGATGGATTCGAGGTCGCGGAATCGACGCAGAGTACATTGCCGTCGTCATGCTCTAGGACGAGCGTCTCGACGATGTTCGGGCTAATGGCGTGGTCACCCATACAGACGACGAAGGGTTCTCCCGCTACGAAGTCTCGTGCCGCGAATATGGAAGTCGCGTTGTCCCCTTCGTGCCACTGGTTGAATATGAACGTCAACGCCGGATATACGTCCTTCAGCGCGTCGACTACCTTCTGCGAGTCGTGGCCAACCATTACTCCGACTTCCGTTATGCCTGCCAGGGACAGGGCTCGTATCGGATATTGGATTAACGGCTGCCCTCCCACCTCAAACAGCACCTTGGGCGTCTGCAGAGTGAGGGGGCGAAGCCTGCCGCCGTTTCCGGCAGCGAGTACGATAGCTCTCATACGGCACTCCAAACGAAAGATTTGGAAGGAAAAGAAAACGACTGGAAGGGAGTAATCCAGACCATAGACTTTGTTATCTTTATCACAGAAATAAGAGCGTAGCAAGCTACGCCTAAAGCACTGGGTTGCCGCCAATGAGTCCGACAAGACGCCAGATTCCTTATTCAACTCGTGGGCAAAGCGCTCACTGTGGTTATTCTACGCCGGAAGCACTAGCTCAGGAGCTCGGTTCTAATCTGTGTCGCCGACTGGATTTTGCTTGACTCGATATTCGGGCAAGGGTATCATCCCGCCATTGAAGTGTCGCGGGCTCACGAGTCACGGCGGCCCGTTATGCTGGGCAGGGAGTGTTTTTTTTGAAGTACGACACCATCGTAATCGGCGCCGGTTCCGCAGGGTCTATTCTGGCTACGCGACTCACCGAGGACCCCAGCCACTCCGTCCTTCTGCTGGAGGCGGGGCCCGACTATCCCGATATCGACAGCCTTCCAGAAGAGGTGAAGTTCGGTTACGCCTCTGCGACCGACATCATGACCAGCGACCACAACTGGCAGTTCACGGCGCGGGCGACCGACGAAGCGCAGCCGATGCTGGTTCCCAGGGGAAAGGTCACCGGAGGCTCGAGCGCCATCAACGGCCAGATCTTCCTGAGAGGCATGCCGGAGGACTACGACAACTGGGCTTCCTGGGGGAACGACGAGTGGTCCTTCGAGAAAAACCTTCATTATTTTCGCAAACTTGAGACGGATACCACGTATAGCGACGACTTTCACGGCACCGATGGCCCAATAATCTGCCACCGTTTCAAGCCGGAAACGTGGCGGGATAGCTCCAGGGCCTTCTACCGGGCGTGCCTCGATGCCGGCTTCGCAGACTGCCCGGACCACAACGCACCGGACTCCACCGGCGTCGGCCCCTTGCCGCTGAACAACCCGGAAGGCATACGCTGGAGCACTGCGATAGGCTATCTTGGGCTGTCCAGGCACCGGCTGAACCTGACGATTCGGCCGAACTGCCTCATCCATAAGCTGCTTTTCGATGGGAACAGGGCCACGGGCGTAGAGGTGGAGAGCGGTGGCGAGAGGTTCACCGTGGAGGGTAGCGAGATCATCCTCAGTGCCGGCGCCGTCGGCTCTCCCCAGATACTCATGTTGTCGGGCGTAGGCCCCGCCGAATCCCTCAGGAGCGTCGGAATACCCGTCCTCAAAGACGTGCCGGGCGTCGGCCAGAACCTGCGAGACCATCCGCTGTTATATTCGACCTGGTCGGTGAAAGACGTCTCCAAATTGGAGACCTACGGGCCGAGAATTCAGTTTGCACTGCGATATACGGCGACGGGCTCCGAGTTTGAAAACGACATGATCGTTTACATGAACATCTTCGCCACGGACCGCATCGACAGGGGTGGCGATCGGATGGACCCCATCGGCATCCGCATGATCACCGGGCTGGACCTGGCCCTGGGCAGCGGCGAACTGAAGCTGGCGTCTTCGGACCCGCACGTGCAGCCGGTGCTGGACTACAACTACTTTCAGGAGCCCTTCGATCGTGAGCGCATGAGGGAGGCGGTCCGGATCTGCGTGAAGCTCGGCGAACACGAGGCCTGGAAAGATATCATCGAGCGTCGCACGGAGCCGCCCGACGAAGTGTTGGAGTCGGACGAAGCGCTGGACGAGTGGATGATGCGTGAGGTCACGACAGGCCACCATATCTCCTGCACATGCAAGATGGGGCCGGCGTCCGATCCGATGGCGGTAGTCGACCAGTTCGGCAAGGTGCATGGGCTCGAAGGGTTGCGGGTTGTGGACGCCTCCATCATGCCCGACTGCGTGCGAGCCAACATCAACGTGACCGTCATGATGATCGGCGAGCACATAGCCGATTTCATCAAGCAGGGCAAGTGAAGGGGCGTGGCAACACCCCTGGCAATAGACTTCCTTTCCCACCTCAGGCGGGAGAGGATTGAGGTGTCCGACTCCTTAATCTGAATACGTTCGAAGAGGTTGAACTAAAAATCCTTTCCCCCAAAATGGGGGAAGGCAAGGATGGGGGTGAGGTTCCTTCGCTCGTCGAGACCCTCCGACTCCTTAATCTGAATACGTTCGGAGAGGTTGAGCTAAAAATCCCTTCCCCCAAAATGGGGGAAGGTTAGGATGGGGGCGCAAGAGAGAGGTCGGCCTGTATTCCTACCACCATTAGAAGACTAAAGAGGTAAGCCGTAATGCAAGAAATATTCGAAGCGCATCACGATTCGTTCGGAGACTTGCTCGGAGAGGAGCCGACGATTACCCATCTGGCCACGGGCTTCGGATTCATCGAGGGGCCGGTATGGCGCGGCGACCATCTGCTGTTCACCGACATCCCAAATAGCCGTATCGTTCGATACCAGGTGGCCGAGGAAGGGCCGACTGTCTCCACCTTTCGCTATCCCAGCGGCAACGCCAACGGCATGACGCTGGACGGCGAGGGAAATCTCGTGACATGCGAGCACTCCAATCGCCGGGTGACCCGTACCGACGGCGAGGGCAACATAACGGTGATCGCCAACCGCTACGAGGGAAGGCGCCTCAATAGCCCCAACGACGCCGTCGTGAAATCCGACGGCGCTGTTTATTTCACGGACCCGCCGTATGGCCTGCCCGGTCATACCCAGGGCAAGGAGCTGGACTTCAACGGCGTTTTCAGAATCGGAGAGGACGGCGAGCTAACGCTGCTAATAGACGACATGGACCGGCCAAACGGCCTCGCCTTCGCTCCCGACGAGCAGACGTTTTACGTGGCGGACTCGGCACGCAAGCATATTCGGTCATACGACGTCGGCGCCGACGGCGGGTGACCTGGTGATCGCGTTTGAGGACGACTTTGGGGGTTTCCACACGACGACCATCAAGGACCACCTGACCAACCCGCTGGAGACGCTGCGTTTCGACTTCGACGAGGACGGCGTGGGCGCCGTCGTTCGCATCACCGACGGCAACGGAAAGAGCGCCGAGATCAACCTGAGCAAGGCCGAAACACTCGGCGACGTGATCGATTTGATCAACGCGGCTGATCTGGCCATCGATGTCGGCTACGACGTCAGGGGAACCGGGTTGCGCATCGCGAGTAAGGAAGGCGTATCGGGGCCGCTCAAGATCGAGGACGTCAAACTCAGCTTCGCCGGAAGCCTGGGAATCGCAGGGCAAGGCGTCGAAATCAACAGCGACAATCTGCAAAAGCAATATGTATCCGAAAACACTCTACTGGGTGATCTGAACGCCGGCCTGGGCATCGCCCGCGGCAAATTCCGCATCACCGATTCCAGCGGACGCTCCGAGATCGTCAATCTGACCAGCCCGACGATCACCACCATCGGAGACGTGATTGCCGAGATCAACCGAACAGGCCTGACCGTTCGCGCCTCAATCAACGAGACCGGGGACGGTATACTGATCGCCGACGATAGCGGCGTGCATAGCCGATTGAAAATCGAGGATCTCGAAGGCGGGAACGCCGCCCACGATCTGCACCTGGCCGGCGACACCGAGGAAGGAAGAATCGACGGCTCGTTCGAGCTGAAAATCGAGCTGCAAGGCGGCGAGACGGCTCAGGAACTTGTCGACCTGATCAACGAGCGCTCCACGCTGGCGCGGGCCAACATCTTCAACGACGGGCGAGACGTCAACCCATTCCGCCTCACCGTTAGTTCGCGCGCCACCGGAATGGTCGGGGAGATGATCCTGGACGGCGGCGAGCTCGGACTGGACTTCACCACCCTGACCCGCGCTTCGGACGCCGTGGTCGTCATCGGAGACGATCCGCAGAACGGCGGCATTCGCGTACGCAGCTCCAGCAACACCATTACGGACGTCATACCAGGCCTGACGCTGAATCTTAACTCAGCCTCTGACGACGCCGTCACAGTTACCGTCGACCAGAGCATGCAAACCGCGCTGTCGGCTCTGCAAGGGCTGGTCGCCGACTACAACACCGCCATGGATCGCATCGACCAACTCACCGCCTACGACCCGGAGACGGAGCGGGCCGGGATTCTCCTGGGGGACAGCGCCGCCGCCGCCATAGAGCGGCGTCTCACACGCATGGTCGCCCTCCGCATCCCGGGGGCGCGCGGCAAGTACACGCGGCTATCGGACCTGGGCATTCGCATAGGCGACGGCGCTCGCCTGAAGTTCGACGAGACCAAATTCACCGACGCTTTTCAGGACGATCCGGAAGGCGTCATACGCTTCTTCACCGACCTGGAAACCGGCGC
>JADFKI010000021.1 GCA_022565015.1 Chloroflexota bacterium | reverse complement strand
ATCGACGTGGAGGTAGATCACATGGGCAGGTCCAGAAGCATTGCATGAAGCGGGCTGGTCGTATATAGGTAGGCGCCGGAAATCAAGAGGGGATCTGGAATTAACTTTTTTCGCGAATGAATAATGGGCTGACGAGGACCCCACGCATTATTGGCTGTCGCCAGATCGAGAACAATGCGCCATGACATTGGCCGCGACAGTTATTTTATCCGTTGTTGTAGAGGCATGAGGACGTGAAAGTCACCGTCATAGGTCTTGGTTACGTTGGATCAGTAGCGGCCGCAGGGCTGGCGAGCGCTAATCACGAGGTCCTTGGCGTCGATATCGACGAGAAGAGGGTCAAGGCTATGAACCGCGGCGTCGCTCCTATTTACGAGCCCGGCCTTTCGGACATAATTCACAGGGCCATCAAGAGCGGGAACCTACGCTTCGCCACGACGACCGAGGTCGACGAACAACTGGGTGAGGTGGTCATCATCGCGACAGGCACGCCCATGAGCGAATCGGATACGGCTGATCTCAGCCAGGTCTACTCGGCTATCGAGTGGGCAAAGGGGAGAATGAGCGACGGCGACGTTGTCGTAATGAAGAGCACCGTACCACCTGGTACGGGCGTACGCTTGAAAGACTCTCTAAGAGAACGGCACTACGATAAGCTACGTCTCCAATCCCGAATTCCTGCGCGAACGTCAGGCGGTAGAGGACTGGCTTAAGCCCGATAGGATCGTCGTTGGCGGAGATGATGCCGTTGCCGTGAGCAAGGTCTCATCCCTGTATGAAAATATGACCGCGCCTATCGTGAGGACGGATATCACGAGCGCCGAGATGATCAAGTACGCCGCCAACGCCTTCCTTGCGGCGAAGATTTCGTTCATAAACGAGATAGCGGCCCTCTGCGATCGGGTGGGCGGGACCATTGACGATGTCGCACAGGGCATCTCACTCGATCCCAGGATCGGCCCAAGCTTCTTACGGCCGGGCGTCGGGTACGGAGGCTCTTGCTTCCCGAAAGACGTGCGCGCGCTCGACCATCTCGCCATGGCGAACGGACACAGCTTCGAGCTGCTGAGGTCTGTCATCGCCGTGAACTCCAGGCAGCGTCTGCTACCCTTGAACGTCATGCGAAATAGATTCGGCAGGCTGGACGGCGTGAAGGTCGGCGTAATGGGCCTGGCATTCAAGCCACACACCGACGACGTCAGGGAGTCGCCGGCCCTTGAGCTCATCGCAATGCTCGTTGGAGAAGGTGCGGAGGTAAGGGCCTATGATCCCATGGCAAAGGTGAGTGCAGGAAGGCTGATACCGTCCACCGTGGAGCTTGTTGACTCGCCGTCGGATTGCGCGGACGGTACCGAGGCGGTGGTCCTGATTACCGAATGGCCTGAAATCGTCAACGCAAATTGGGAGGACATAATCGACCGGATGTCTGCGCCCTACCTGCTCTTCGACGGCAGAAATGCCTTGAATATGGACCAGATGATTAAGCTGGGCTTCGATTACGTCGGCGTGGGTAGAGCCATGGCGACGCGCTCTGCGAGTGAAAACGGCGTGCTGACGCAGCAGGCGGTCCTGAGGGGATAGGCGATATTCCTCGTAACTACCTTCAACAGGGGTCTACTCAAACATGAATAACGGCAAGTCAAACGCTGCTCCTCCAAAGAAGATTGTCGTAATCGGTGGAGGCACGGGCACCTCGACCCTTCTTCGAGGACTCAGGCAGCACAACACGAGCCTTAGCGCTATCGTGACGATGTTCGACAGCGGTGGCAGCTCCGGCATCCTTCGAAAAGAGTTCGCATATCCTCCGTTCGGCGACTTGAGACAGTGTCTCCTGGCCTTGAGCTCCAACTCCGAGAAGAACCAGGCCTTCCGTGGAGCATTTGAGTTTCGCTTCGGCAGCGACACCAGCCTGAACGGCCACAACGTCGGCAACCTTCTATTGGCCGCCTTGACCAGCATGATGGAAAACCGGCTAGACCTTGCCATCGAGGAGGCCTCGCGAATACTCGAGGTCGAGGGCAAAGTGATTCCCGTGACCCTGACCACGGCGGACCTCTGCGCGGAGCTGATCAACGGTCAGATTATTCGCGGTGAGTCTGATATCGACATCAGGAAGATGCCGAATCCGCGCATCAAGCGGATCTACATCGAACCCGAGCTGGACGCCAACCCTGCCGCCATCAAGGCTATCGAAGAGGCGGACGCGATAGTGCTGGGACCCGGTGACCTCTTTACCAGCGTCTTGCCGAATCTGGTAGTCAGAGGCGTTCCCGAGGCGATAGCCGCCAGCGAGGCCACGCGTATCTACGTCTGCAACCTCATGACGAAACGGGGCGAGACCGACGGCTTCGGCGCTTCGGAGTTCGTCGCCGAGATGATTAATTATCTGCTCGATTCAAGCCTCGACTGGGTCATTGTGAACACCGCAGTGCCCACGCCCGCCTTTCAAAGGGTGTACGAGGAGGAGGGCGCATACACCGTCAAACCGGACATTAAGAGCGTCAGCCGTCAGGTGGCGGGCGTTCTGGCGACACCCCTTTTGACGCGCGATCTACCGCTCAGGCATGCATCTGACCGAACGGCCGAGGCGGTGTTGCAGGCGCTTGAAACCGGGAGAGTCTGTGGTCGGACGAAGAGCCCCGCTCTTGCGGGCGCGGGTTAGACCGGCCCCCTCTAACGGGCCGTTACACTCAGCAACGAGTCCACCACCAGGGCGTTTACGGAATTTCCGTCCGTGTCGTCAATTCCATTAAGCCCAATCGCCAGCGGACTTTCTCCTACGCCTACGCCGACCAGCTCCATCGTGGCCAGGACTACACCATCAGCTCCCGCCGTTAGCCGTTTCTTCAGATCGATGGCCCTGATTCTTAGGGACTCAGCTGGTAGCGCTGAGTGACTTTCCAGGCCGAATCCACCCATTGAAATTTCTCTGAACTCGGCTGTGCCGGTGCGCTCCAGCTCGAGCAGGACGTCGAAGCCGGCGAGGTCTGCCGATATGTTGGACAGGCAGAGGTTGACTTCGATGGTCTGGCCGACTGGTACGAACCATTCACCGCCCGACGGTTCCAGCCAGAGGGTCATGCCGCCCGGGCGAATGCAGGCCTGGTGGGGCTCCGGCGTAGGCAATTCTTCGCTGACCGTTACGGTTGACCCTGCCTGAGGCGATTCTCCGGTTATAGATTCCTCCACCTGGGGCGTCGGGACAGAGGCGGGAGTAGGTGTTCTCGTCGGCTTGATCGTCAGCGTTATGTCCGGGAACCGTGGTGTGGGCCCGAGCTGCGAAGACCTTGAATTCGGCGGTACGACGGAAGTCGCCTGCTCGGCGGGGGCAACCTCAACGATAGGCCCCGAACCGGCCGGCCCTGCGGCGATTGGCCCGGCTTGTGTGACGGGATCTTGCACGACGATTGGAGTCAGGATTTCACGGTATCGACTCGATGGGTCTGAGAGATTTCCAGTCCGGGACTCGTTGGTTTGAAAGAGCCGAGAGTCTGGAAGGCGAGAGAAGTCTAGCTCGTCTCGTTCAGCAGCGCCGATGCTGCGCGACGTGATCGCGGACGTAACGATATTGCAGCCGACGGCCGTGAACAGCACCAGTGCAAACGCTATCACCCACCACTTGGTCAACTCAAATCTGCTCCGTTTACTACCGAGACTTATGCTCCGCCTTCGCCCGAGTCAGGCGGAGGAACTCTTCCAGATTAACGCTACCAGAGACCGCGAAGGACAACGCCTATATACGGTGTGCTGCGCGTTTAATGGCCGAGTGTATTTCACGACGTTAGGGTAGTCCCGCCATTTGCCCATCGTCGAATTGTTACGATGATGGGCCCCTTGAATCGTCCGCGCGCTCGTCAATTCTTCACACCACCTCAATATATCCCGCAACTAACATGACCGCATAGGGCGTTGAGGATGTCCTAGTTGCGAAACTACAATTGAACGGTGATTATCTACTTGACGCGGGATATGGTACAATCGGCGGCATGCGAACCCTATGGTCTAAAATTTGGAGCGCCGTCAGAATTGGGGGCGACCTCGAATTTGTGCATTGGTTTAGCGTGTTCATTAAATCAAAGGCGGCCATCATGAGCGCGGCACTTTTTGCTTGGTGGGGTGCGCAGGCTGCATGGATACAGGCCATTATTCTTGGTGTCAGCGCGTATATCGTAATTTCAGCCATTGAACAGACTGTCAAGCGCATATCGCGGTCCTCAAAATCAGATACAAAAGCAACCATTCCCACCATCATTGAGGGTATGGAAAATCGACCTAGCGGAATGGACGCGCTACAGCATATTGTAATAGAGGAGCAAGACCATCGTGAGTTAGTTATTCATAAAGGCCGCCCTGAACGCCCAATCATGTACCCCATCAAACTTCGTAACACTCGGCCCCTAATTGTGGACATCGTAGGATTCAATGTGAATGTCCTTTGGAATGGAGAGTCTAAGCAAGTAGTGCAATGGCGCGCACCAGACAGGGTAGCCAGCAACGGACTAGCCGTTCATGAGCCTTTTGACAGTACCAATCCGCTCGACGCGCTGCGAATCCAGCCCGACAGCACTTATCAGTTAGATGTTCCAGTCAATATAAGACAGATTTCAAACTGGCCAATTAAGTCCCCGTCCTGGTCAGCTAGAGGTACTGTCTATTTTAAGGCCGAGGGGCAAACTGGTGAAAAGCAGTTCAACTTTAAGACGGATGATTACCGATTCGATAGCAGTGATTGGTCCCCCATGTGGGTAGAGCATAAGGGCTAGTTAGTCAATATTTTGTATGGCAGGTTGCCGTCCCTCAACAGCCCTAAAAGAGTATCCCGAAACAGAAACGGATTATCTCGATTGTTGAACCGCCACTCTAGTTCGTCCAGGTAGGCATCAAGGTGTTTAATACTAAGTTGATGATAGGAACCCATAATAGACCGCTTAAAGAGGCCCCACACGCCTTCGATGGAGTTAGTGTGGACTTCACCCCTAACCCATTCTTCGGCGCTATGGTTGACCGTCTCGTGTCGGGTGTTCTCATCCGCGATGCCTTTGTACGGGGGCCATTCGTCCGTGAAGATGGCCTCAGTATCATCGTGGATGTTTTCTTTGATGAATTGGTGCAGAGTCTTGCGGTCTCGACTACTGATGACCTGCAAGACAATCTTGCCGCCCCGCTGGACAGCCCCAATTACAACAGCCTTATTGCCTTTGTACCCGCGTCCTCTGCCCTTGACCTCGCCACCGATGAAAGTCTCGTCAACTTCAACGATCCCCTTGAGGGGCAGCGGGAAGGCGGTCTCCATAGAAGCACGGACGCGATGGCAGAGATACCACGCTGTCTTGTAAGCCACGTTCAGGGTACGCTTGAGTTGGAGTGCCGAGATGCCCTTGCGGGATTCAACCATGAGATAGACGGCCACAATCCACTTTTGCAGAGGCAGGTGCGTATCATGGAGCATAGTGCCGGATGTCACGGAGTAATGGTAGCCGCATGAATCACATTCCCAGGTCTTACGAGTTGAAGTGTAGTAGCACTTCACGCTGCCACAACGGGGACAGGCCATACCGTCCGGCCATCGAAGATGCTCTAGGTACAGGCGGCATTTTTCTTCGTCGCCAAACTGTTCCATTAGCTCGATTAGATTCATGTCATGCTTGGTTTGGGTTGCCATCGGGGGTCTCCTATGCCTAAAAAGAAGAAACAGGATATCGAACTGACCAAAGACGAAGCCATGAAGAAACTGTTCCCCAAAAAGCTACGGGATAAGCTGTTCGGTTTAGCCCACGAGAAGGATAAAGAAGGGAAGTAGTAGATTTCATGTACTTATTTTACTATGGCCCATCCCCCGTGTCAAGTAGATAATCACCAATTGAACTAACGTGTCGGGAGGCGCTCAGCGACATTCAGCATCCGAGACCAAGGAGAATCGGTTGAGCGTTGCTCCTGCCTGACGCTTCGGCCTATTCAAGGTGATCTTCGAGGGCGTGCGGGGGAGAAGAGTGGCAATACGAGTTCCACATGCCGTGGGCAGGAAGCCCGATGGCCGAAGCGTGCCGGTCATCGCGCTGGTCCTGTGGGTAATTGGGGCACTCGTCCTCATCGCCTGCAGCCGCGGTGGGAGTGCTCCGCAGGTCGCCCCGCCTCCGCTAATCGGCCCGGGGCCCGCATCGCCCCTCACACCATCTACGACGCACCCTCATTCCGTCGACACGCCGGAACACAGCCACGCCGAGCCTAGCTCAGCCGGAGAGGCCCTGCAGCGCGACCTCGAAGAGCGGCTTGCCGAGTCCGGCGCGAACGGCCACGAATCTAACGAGGGAATAGTTCTTTTAGGTGGCGAAGGCGGGGAATCGGTCGCGCCCGGCGCGTTCTGCGGTCCTGATGCGCCGGTCAGTGAATACCGCGTCGTGGCCATAGACATCGAGATTACGCTCAATCGCTTCCTGGACTACGACCCAGATGGCCGCATGTTTGTGTTGGAGGAGCGTCTCGAGCGGGCCAGAAGAGAAGAGGCCCAGAACCGCCTGGCGCGAGCGGGCGGCGCCGACCCTGCGGTCTCACATGGTCTGCAGGGAGACGCCATTCAGCCGTTGATAATAAGGGCAAATCAGGGCGATTGCCTTCGCCTCACCTTCCGAAACGCCATAGACGCGCAAGAGCCCGCAAGCATCCACATTCACGGCTCCGGTCTATACATCGCTGCAACACGGGAAGCGGCCACCGCCGCCAACCCTGATTCCTACGCGTCGCCCGATACCAGTGTGACCTATGAATGGATGATAGGCGGTGACGAGCCGGAGGGAACGCACTACTTCCACAGTCACGGCGTGGACCGCTTTCAGACCAGTCACGGACTCTTTGGCGCGGTCATAGTCGAGCCTCTGGGGTCTGAATATCTCGACACCCTGACAGGCAAGGAGCTGCTCAGCGGCTGGGCCGCCATAATTCGGGACCCGGACGGCAGTGATTTCCGTGAATTTGCGATCGTGTATCACGAGATAGGCGATGAGAGCTACCGCCACCTCGATAAGAACGGCGAGCCGGTGCTCGATGTCGATCCGTATACGGGAGCGTATCGACCAGGCGCCCGCGCTATAAATTACCGCAGCGAGCCATTTTTCAATCGAATGCAACTGCAATCGGACGCCTTCGGCGCTGCGGATATATCCATGGCATACAGCTCATATACCTTTGGCGACCCCGCAACCCCGATTGCGCGAACCTACCTGGGAGACCCGGTCAAGAAGCGCCTGATACATGGGGGCTCGGAGGTATTTCACGTCCACCACGAGCATGGCGGGGCGATCCGGTGGCGCAGACAGCCCGGTACGGAGAACACCTCCTTCGACACCGGATTGAACAAGCGCCCGGAGCTGATGCCCAAGGCCTCCGCCCGCGTGGACGCGCAGTCCATTGGTCCGTCCGAGACCTTTGATATCGAGAACGAGTGCGGCAGCGGCGGATGCCAGGAGAGCACAGGTGATTTTCTGATACACTGCCACGTCGCGAATCACTACGTCGCGGGCATGTGGATGATATGGCGCGTGTACAACACCCTGCAGGACGGCGATGCATCGCAGGACGCGCTGCCTCCCCTCGTGGAGCTTCGTGACCGGGCGGGAAAATTCAGGGCTGCCGTAACGTCGGAGGCGCTGGTGAATACGGAGGTAGACTGGAGAGGCCGGACCTTCGACATAACCGCGGAGAATCTTCAGACATGGGTGGAGCGACAGCTTCCTCCGTCCGGCGTGCCCAACGGCTACGACGCCTCGGTGATGGACTGGAGCCGGGAGGGCCGCCTTTACCTCAACCAGGCCGAGAGCCCTTTGGAGTGGCCGGGCTACACCTCACAGTGGCCCGGGGAGAGGCTGCCCCTGTATTTCAATCCCAATACCGGAAAGTTAGCCTACCCGTTTCTGCGCCCTCATCTTGGGCAACGTCCTCCCTTTGCTCCAAATCACGGCCCCACGCCCTATCTGGAGCCGATACGCAGCGGCAACGAGTTTCCGGCGCCCGGACAAAACGGTCCGTGGAGCCTGTGCCCCAGCGGTGCAAGGGCGCAGGAGTTCAACATACAGGTCATCACCACGCCAATACTGTATAACGAGAAGTTCAATCTGATCGACGAGCAGGGGCAGATTTTTGTGCTGAAGGAAGAAGAGGAGCGGATTCGAGCCGACAACGACCTGCGCGTGCCCCTGGCTATAAGGGGTAATGCGGGTCAGGACTGTGCCGACATCACGCTGAGGAGCGAGCTCGAAGACGAGAATGACCGCAACAGGTTCAGCAAGGTGAACATCCACATCCACTTCGTCCAGTTCGATATCCAGGCAAGCGACGGCGTTTCGACGGGATTCAACTACGAGCAGTCCATCCGGCCCTTCAAAGTGGAAGGAGAGAGCCTGACGGCAGGCTCCATGTCCGGCGACACCTCGATAGCACTGGCCTCCGCCGACAGATTTCAGAGAGGCGCACTGGTTGGCGTAGGCATGGACCAGGACTCGACCTTCGAGGTGAAAAGGATTCGCGAGGTCCTTGGCGACTACCTGCTCTTCGAGACCCCCCTGGAGTTCGATCACGCCATCGGAGAGATAGTCAGCACGGAGTTCGTTCGATACCGCTGGTATCCCGACGTCCAGTTCGGGACCGCCTATTTTCACGACCATGTGAACGCCATAAGCGGGTGGCAGCACGGCCTCTTTGGCGCGTTCATATCAGAGCCTCCCGATTCCACATATCACAGCCCTTTCAGCGGGGAGGAGATCAGGAGCGGACCTATTGTGGACATTCACACCGAGTCCGTCGTCTCCCGAGACATTATCGGCAGCTTCCGTGAGATGGTCATGTTCATCCAGGACCAGCACCCCACCGTCCGAGTCACGGGGTCCAGCGGCAGCGCATTTAATCTGCGCGCGGAACCGCTCGTCTTGCGGGAGGGTGACCCGTCGAAAGTATTCAGCAGCTGGGTGCACGGCGACCCCGCGACGCCCATCCTTGAAGCATTTGTGGGCGACCCGATAGTCGTCAGGACCCTGGTGAGCGCGACCAATGATATCCATACATGGCATATAGACGGTCACTGGTTCCGCGTCGAGCCCTATAGCTTGACCTCGCCGCCGACCAGCACGATACATCTGGGAATATCCGAGAGATACGACTTGATGATTCCCCAGGCGGGCGGCCCTCAGCTCATGTCCGGCGACTACATCTATTCCAACGGCAGGGCTTCGAGGCTGCTGGAGGGCAGCTGGGGCCTGTTGAGGGTTCACGACGGCGGCGCGAAGACCGCTCTAAGGAGACTGCCCGGTCGCGAGGTCGTTCCTACATCCGCTTCGAATGTCTGCCCGTTGGATGCACCCTCGAGGTCGTTTCAGGTCGTCGCCATCGACGCATCGTTACCGATGCTGGGCGGGACCACGGGAAAGGTCTTCACATTGCGACGCGACGTCGAGGGCTGGCGCTCGGGCGAAAAGAAGGCCGAACCCCTTGTCTTGCACGCCAACGTTGGCGACTGCATCCAGGTGACGCTTGACAACGAGACGGCATCGGGCCGGGTGTCATTTCATGCGGACATGCTGGCCTTCGATCCAAAGAAGTCTTATGGAATCGACGTCGGCTTCAACCCCTCGCAGACCGTCGCTCCGGGGGAATCCAGGGTCTTCACGTTCTATGCCCACCCTGCCGTGGGCGAGACGGCGGCGCTTGTCAGGGATGGCGCCGACGTCATCACCAACCCGGCCCTTGGACTCTACGGCGCTATAATAGTCGGTCCTGAAGGTTCGACTTACGCGGACCCGTTTACCGGCGAGGATGCCTCTGAAGAGTCGTCGTGGGCCGTGGTCGTAGCGCCACCCGACGGCAACGCCTATCGGGACTTCACGCTTATCATGCAGGATGGCGACCTCACAATCGGCACCAACGTCATGCCCTACCGGAAAGACATCGAGGGAGTTCTGGGAATGAACTACTGGACGGAACCTTTGAGCGCTCTGGATTCTGTGGTAAACAGAGGAGGGTCGGGCATCGAGAGCTCACTGCACCTGCCCGCCTTTAACACGCCGACAATGCAGGCCTTCTTGGGCGACCCGATCAGGGTTCATGTCCTCGTGCCATACAGCCAGCAGTCCCAGGTTTTCAGCATTGAGGGTCATCGCTGGCCGTTCGAGCCGGGACGGCTGGGTAGCGATGTGCTAGACTCAGTCAAGATCGGTGGTCTGGAGGCGCTGACCCTTCGGATTGCGGAGGGCGCAGGCGGCCCCGGTGCGCTTCCGGGAGATTATATTTACGGCAACCACAGGGGCCCATATCGCGAGGCGGGAATGTGGGGAATCTTTCGAGTCTACGGCATGTTCGACGCGGGCGCGCCTATTCTCCGAATTCCCCGCGACTAGCCTCAACCAGTCACTCATCGATTCGCGGTAGAGATTGTTCCCCTAACCGGCATCTCGAGGCCCCCTTTCACAACATTCGATAAATATCTATTCACATCTGTTCACCTAGTATTCTATAGCGGGAACCACGTTTTCCCCTTCGTGTTCACTTCCGTGGGTTAGCATAAGTATGTTGAAATCTAACGTCCAATGTTTGAAACCCGAGTTCGCACTGACAAATCACCAGGACTTAGGCGACGGGAATACTCCTGGATCTGGCTCTCGCAAGCCGGGCGCCCGACCATAAACTACCCGAGGTGTTCATGACTATCCAGCCGGTCATTCTCGCCGGTGGCTCAGGGACCAGACTCTGGCCACTCTCAAGGAAGTTCTACCCAAAGCAGTTCCTGACTTTGAGCGGCGAACGCACGCTTCTTCAGGAATGCGTATGCAGGCTCGATGGGTTGAGCGATGTAAGCGCACCTCTATTCGTGTCCAACGAGGAACACAGGTTTCTGATAAGCGAACAGGTCCGGCAGCTTGGCAAGCTCGATCCGTTCATAGTTCTGGAGCCCGAAGGTCGAAACACCGCTCCCGCGCTTACGCTGGCCGCGCACGCCATCAAAGGCATGAGCGATCAGGCAGACGATCCCGTTATGCTGGTGGCCCCAGCCGACCATATCATCAAGGACGTCGAAGTTTTTCAACATGCGGTCCGAGTCGGTTCCATCCTGGCGGAGGGTGACAACGTCGTCACCTTCGGCATCGTGCCCGGGACGCCACATACGGGATACGGCTACATCAAGGCCGGACTTCCCGTTACAGACTACGGCCTGGAGTCGGAGCTGAGCGACATCACCCATACGGCCCTGAACGGTGGCGGACCAAGAGTGGTAGATGCCTTCGTGGAGAAGCCGGACGCCGAAACGGCGGTTAAGTTCTTGGAGTCCGAGAACTACCTCTGGAACAGCGGCATTTTCATGATGCGCTGCTCCATCTGGCTGAGGCTCATTGAGAGCTTCAGGCCCGACATAGCCGGCGCCTGCGAGCAGGCCCACACGTACGGCAGGTCCGACGGCAACTTCTTCCGACCCGACGAGAAGGCGTTCTCGGCGTGTCCCAGCGATTCCATCGACTATGCGGTAATGGAACATCTGGTTCCAATCGCTGAGGAGGAAAACGGCGAAGGAAGTGGCATCGGCTGCGTGGTTGTGCCGCTGAACGCCGGCTGGTCCGACGTAGGGTCCTGGTCGGCCGTCTGGGATGAGGGCAAAAAGGACGAGGCCGGCAACGTCGTCAGCGGCGACGTATACCTGCAAGGCATAACCAATTCCGTGATCATGGGCCAGAGCAGGCTTGTGACGGCCGTGGGCCTCAATGACGTCATAGTCGTGGAAACGCCCGACGCCATCCTCGTGGCCCATAAGGACAGGGTGCAGGAAGTCAAGGAAATTGTTTTGCGGCTCCAAGACGACGGTCGGCCGGAAGAGGAGAACCATCGCAAGGTGCACCGGCCCTGGGGTTCCTACGAGGTCGTGGACTCGGGCCACCGCTTTCAGACGAAGCGCTTGACCGTAAATCCGGGTGCCGCACTGTCACTGCAGATGCATCAACACAGGGCCGAGCACTGGGTCGTGGTCAGCGGAACGGCGACCGTGACTATAGGCGACGAAGTGTACATCCTGACTGAGAACGAGTCTACATACGTCCCCGTTGGCGTGAAGCACAGGCTCGAAAACTGCGGCACCATTCCCCTGGAGATCATAGAGGTCCAGTCCGGCAGCTACCTCGGCGAGGACGATATCGTGCGGTTCGAGGACAGATACGATCGTCAAGACTGAGTTGCCGGCTCGGCCGTAAACGGCGCCGTACTCTGAACCAATACCTCGGTGACATGATTCCCTAGTCGGCGTGATATCGATACGGACTAGCCAATTTGTTCACATAAATTTCCTTTCTAGGGACTTCTGTTCCCTTCACGTTCACGCGTTTGTTCACCATTGGTAGTTACACACAACGACTAAGCAATTTGGGAACGGACGCCACAGCGAGGAAATGGCACGTGGTGGCCCGCCACCTAATGGAAGCGTGGAATCCCGCTTTACATCAAGTCAGTCACCGAAGTGTTGATTCGGAGATTCAAGGTAATAGCCAAATGTTGAAGCAAGACGATAAATCCAAAACCAACCAGAAGTCGCAGAAGGCCTTTGGTCGCACACCCCGCTTGACGGTCCTACGGGGCTCTCGCCAATCCGAGGCCGCCGAAGACATGCCGGACGACAATGGGCAGATGTTGAAGTGGCTGTCCAGGGAGCTGCATGACGGGATAACTCAGCAGGTCTGGTATCTGCAGATGGAGCTAAATTCCCTGGCGGCCCGCTTGGAGGACAGCAATCCGGAGCTTGCCGCGGACGCGCAGAGACTCAAGGAGGTTGCCCAGGAAGCGTACCAGGAGCTTAGGACTACTCTGAAATTGCTAAGCGCTCGGAGCAGCTGTGATGTACGGCTCGCCGCCGAGCTTCGCGGACAAGTGGAGAAGTTTTCTCAAACTACCGGGCTGCGAGTAAAGCTGGAGGGTGAACAGAAATGCTCAGACCTGCATATTCCAGGCGCGCTCGCTCGAGAGATCTCCAGGCTTGTCCAGGAAGCTCTCTGGAACTGTTTCAAGCACAGCCAATGCGAGGATGCGAAGGTGAGCCTGCGGGTTACTGAAAGCGGACTGTTTGTTACGGTTAGTGATTCCGGTTGTGGTTTTGACTTTAGCGAAATCGCTGACGACCGTTACGGAATCAGCAATATGCGCGAACGCGCGAAATCCATTAACAGCAAGCTCTATGTGACGTCTGCCCACGGCGAAGGCACGAAGGTAACGCTTTTTGTACCATTGGAAGAGATCGGTGCGAAGGGCTAAGAGAGGGGATTTGATATGACGGCGCGTGTACTGGTTGTAGACGATCACGTTTTAGTTCGCCAGGGCATCGTAAGACTCCTGCAAGACGAAACGGACATCGAAGTCGTAGGTGAGGCCTCAAACGGATTTGAGGCGGTGAACAAAGCCAAGGACCTCGAGGTCAACATAGTCTTGATGGACCTATATATGTCAGGGCTGGATGGAGTCGCCACCACGAGGCTCATCAGGAGAGAGCTTCCTAATGTGGACGTAATCATCGTCACCGCATCCGACGACGAGGACGACCTCTTTGAGGCCATCCAGGCCGGCGCCAGGGGATACGTCATGAAGTCGGTCGATATCTCGGACCTTATTCAGCAGATTCGCCAGGTGCTCACCGGCGGAGTAGGAATGACCGACGATCTGACGACTAAGCTGGTGACCGGTCTTGCACGCAGGGGTTCGAAGTCGTTGAACGCCGATCTCACGGAACGGGAGTCCTTGACCGACCGAGAGAAAGAGGTGCTGGAGCTGATCGCTCAAGGCGCGACCAACAAGGAAATCGCCTCCTCTCTATTCATATCGGAAAATACCGTCCGGGCTCATGTTAGGACGCTCATGCAGAAGCTGCATATGGACAATCGCACGCAGCTGGCCGTATATGGAGTGCACGAGGGCTACACCGTCAACGGCAGGGCAGGGAACCCGACGCTTGGAGTCTCCAGGAAGCAGGCAGCGGCGAACAGGCCTCGTTGAAGCCGGTTAGGAAGGCTACTTTGATCGACCTTACAAGAGAGCAGGGGTTCTGCTGGTGAGTAGCCTCTCGGGGCTAAGGCGATATTGGTGCATCCAAGCGAAATCGGTCTGACCCAGGTATTTTGCGGGAAGACGGTAACTTTGGCAGGGCCTGGGCGTATCGGTAAACCGACCATGAGATGATTGAAGAACAAAGATAAGGAATTAGGAGCGCGTACAATCGTTATTCAGCGATATCTCGAAACATTGTACAGGCGCAAGATACTGTTTCTGGCGCCGTTCATTGGCATTCCAATTCTGACCGTGTTGGTTTTTTTACTCACGGCTAGCCAGTTCACGGTTAGCGCCACACTGTGGGTGGAGCAGACTCAGCTTATTCCGAACGCGTCGTCTAGAAGCAGAGTCGCCCCCAACGAGCTTGACAGCCTGATAATCAACGACCGCATCCGTACACGCGACTTCAGGTTGCAGATTATGGAGCGCTCTGGACTTATGGATGCTATTGAAGCAGGACAGTGGCCACAGGTTTCTACGCTGGAGAGGCGTATCGCTGGAATTCCGATTGTATCCGGACTGGCATCTGCCGCAGGGCTGCTGCCACCCGTAACCCGAGGAGAGATTCTAGTCGAAGCACTGAGGATGGTAGGCCGTTCCATTCGATCTAAAACGGTCGGTCAGAATCTTGTCGTAATAACGTATAGGGGCTCCGAGCCGGAGTTGGGCCGGAGAATCATCGAAGAGATCTTGGAGATTCACCGCGAGGAGATAATCGCGACTCGCAACAGAGAGGCCGATGCCGGTCAGGAATTCCTCAGTCGTCAGCTGGTCGAACAGGAGGCACGGCTGGCGGTCTCCCTCGATGAGCTTTCAGAGTATGAAAGGCGGTTTCCACCGCCACCTCCGGGCCTACAGCGGCCGACTGAAGAGCTTCGCGAGCTGCAATCCATACAGCAGGCCGTGCAGCTGGAGCAGGCGCGATATCTGTCCGCTTTGGAGAGAATCGAGGACTTGAAGCTGAGGAGCGATACGACGATATCGACGATCGATCTGAGGTTCCGAGTGGTGGACCCGCCGATAGCCGGCGGCACCGCGTCAGTAAATATGAAGAAGCTCGCCATGATGAGCATGCTGGGGATTACTCTCGGAGGCATGTTGGGTATGGTGGGAATCGTATTCAGCACATGGCGGGACGGACTGGTCAGGACAAGGGCGGACGTGGAAAGACTCATCGAGACGCCACTGATTGTAGAGATTCCAGATCTGCCGTCGTCCTCGAAGAGGAGAGCCAGATTGCTGGACGCGTCGCTGGGGCTGTTCGAGAGAGGTAAATAGCCAGACCGTCCGGGTCTCGGGAGGATGTGGAGTTTGCGGGTATTTGACCGTTTGAAGCGTGGGCTTCGTCTTAGCACGGCTGTTTCTCAAAATGAGTGGGCGGAACGAGAGCTATCAAACTCATTAGAGGGGCTGCGAAAGACCTGGGTCGAGACGGCGCTCTTTGTTCTCAACTCATTCCAGAAGCCCGAAGCGACCGTGCTCGGTATATCCAGCGCTATCGAGGGTGAAGGCAAGAGCACGGCCTGCCTGGGTCTGGGTGTGGCGTTGGCCCACGAAATCGATGGAAGGGTGCTGATTGTCGAATGCGAGGCCGGCAACTCTGGCATCTCGAAGCTCTTTGGGCTGGACCCGGAACCGGGCCTGATCGAGTTTATCGAGCAGCCTCCAGTGGAGATGGAGCAGATCTTACGAAGGACCGACCTTGCTCGTGTGGATGTAGTGACGATAGGGGGTTCGAGGCAAGACGGGCCGCCTTCAACTTCCAGCAATCAGCTCACGTCCAGCAGGATCAGGCGGTATCTCCCAACGATGATCACCCACTTCAAAGACCATTACGATTTTATTATGTTGGATTTGCCGCCCCTAACTAGGAACGCCTATGCGTTGGACCTGTCGAGAGAGGCAGACAGGATATTTCTCTCCGTGAAGACTGATGTAACGCCGCTGGAGCAGATGAGCATCGCGATGCATATGGTTGAAGAAGACAAGCTGGCTGCCGTTCTTTTGATGACGGGCTTCAGGCGAACACTGCCTAGTCTTCTTACCGGAACCACACGAAGAAATTCGCCAGTGAAGATCATAGAGATTCCGGAGCTACCTCCTGTTCCGGACAAAGAGGCGTTGCTGGTCGGCGCACTGATGGGGAACCAGTACGAGCGTTTCGATACGCTTGATAGGACGGTACAGGTATGAGGGTAGGTTCGCCTTTCCGGTTCCCTTCATTAAGATACCGGAAGAACACCAACGGCATTGGCGGTGCAAAGCTCAGCAAGAGCGAGCTATCAACGCTGCGAAATCTTCAACGAGTCTGGTTGGAGACGGCCCTACGGGTGATAAATGTCTCGGAGAGTCCCTCTTCACCCTTTGTGTTGGGCGTTACGAGCGCGTCGAGAGGTGAGGGAAAGACTGTCAACTGCCTCGGCCTAGCCTCCGCATTAGCCAGGGAAAGCGGAGAGCGCGTTCTGATAGTCGAATGCGAGTTGGGCAACTCCGGACTCGCTTCGAAATTTGATCTGGAAACTAACCCCGGCCTCGTTGATGTTGTGGACAACGGAAGTTCCATCGAAGGCGCAGTCCGAAAGACTGCCGTGGAGAATCTGGACATAGCCGTGATCGGTGGCGACGAAGAAGAAGACGATATTCTGGAGATATGGTCACACTCCGCATCCAGCAAGTTCAGGCGGCGCCTGCCAGGCATGCTTGCCAATCTGAAGGAATACTATGGATACATCGTGCTGGACATGCCGCCGTTGCTCACGAACGCATACACCAGGGAGATGCTGAAGGCTACCGACGGCGTATTTCTGAGCGTAAAGGCGGGAGTCACCCCCATCGACGATATGCTCCAGGCCAGCCAGCACATAGGTACGGAGAAGATGATGGGGGTAATCCTGGGTGATGCCGTATCGGCGATGCCTCAGTGGGTCCAGAGAGTCCTTCATGAGGTGTAATCTCTAGTGGCGATTATGCTGACCGTCATTTTGCTTGGGGTCTACCTTACCGTAGGGCTGGTCGCCAAGGACTACAACTGGTGGGTGAGATTGGCGCTGCTGGCGATCACATTCGGCGCTCCCCCGTGGTACTTCTTCTTTTTCTAGAGCTCTTATGGCATTTCAAAGATGATTTTCAGATAGGCCTCCTTGTCAACCATTCCATCCTCCGAACCCTAGCCAAGAGGAAAACGTCCCACTCGTAATGTCGAATTCGCCGGGATGATATGACTAATACTTCTGAACACCTTGTTACCATCGTAAGCGGTCTGCCCGCCTATACGGGCGGGGGTGTCTAATAAAGAAGTTAGTCGCCGAAAACCTGAAGCTCAAGCCGTTTCCGGGCATGAAAGTAGCCGATGAGCCCGGCCTTTTCGCAAAAGGGGAGACATCGTAATGAGAATCAAGCCATTCTGGGGATACACATTCATGTTTGGCCTGATGATGGGAATAACAGTGGCGCTGTTATTCGCGGCCGAGCTGTATGTGCGCACTTTTATTCCGCAATCCGTGATACCCCGTTATGTCACTGACGGTCCCTATGGCGTCCGAATTAATTACCCGAATATCGATATATGGCATACGACGCCGGAATACAGAGTCAATATTCGCACCAACGGTCAAAATATGCGTTCCGACCGAGATTTCACATATGCCAAACCGCCGGGAATCAAACGCATCGTTGCTCTGGGAGACTCTTTTACGTTCGGGATCGGTGTTGATGTTGAAGACCACTATTTAACCATAAGCGAAGAATATTTTAAGCAAAAGAATCTTCCCATCGAGATCATTAATCTTGGAGTTCCCGGATTTTCCAATGCCGAAGAACTGATCGTTCTTCAGAATGAGGCATTCCGGTATGATCCGGATCTGATCATTTTGGCCTTCTACCAGAATGACCTATCGGAAAATATCATCTCGGACCTATTTACGGTTTCCGATGGGGAACTGGTTCAGAAGAATGAACAGTATCTGCCTGCGATAAAGCTGAGAAATGTTCTGTACTCCGTGCCTCTCTATCGCTATTTGGCCGAGAGATCCAATCTGCTGTACATGGTTAGAAGGATTGCATCCGATTATGTTTACAAAGCCAGGCTCAATACCAATGCGAAAGATTCGACTGTCAGCTTACAGGATGAGAAGGAAGCCGCTGCCGAACGATCCGAATACCGGCGGAAATTGACGGCATCAATTATCGACCGGATCTTTGAGGTGACCCAGTAACATCAGGTCCCGCTCGTTTTAGTCGATATCCCCTGGGATAAGCTAATCTCCGAATTCCCAAAGGAGGACATGCGCTATTTTGACCAGTTGAATTACTTCGAATCGGCGAAAGTGCTGGAGAAAGATATTGACGACCAGTATCTATACTGGAAAAAATCCTTCTGGCATTGGACGCCCTATGCGCATCAACAAGTGGGTCTGCAGCTAGCGCAGTACATTATTGAAAATAATCTCATTAAGGAAGCAGAGAGCGAAGCCCTTTCCTTTAAATCTGGAGGACTTGAGTAATGCTAAAACAGCCTGCGGCGGTATTCCAGACTCTGGTATTCATCTTCTTCTAGAGATCTCATGGCCAATCAAACTCCAGTTATCATAAGCGCGTCTGGAAGGGGTTTCGCCCTTCGCCACCCCAGATTGTCGTCCATTCGGCAGCTTCTTGTTTACGGTGCCCTAGCGTTCCTCGTACTGTTCATAGGCGTCGTATCCGGATCGTGGAGCGACGAACCAGGATACATAGGCGTCGTCATTGGCATTCTGCTGGTCCTGCCGCTTATCTGGAACCGGCCCGCCCTTGGTCTGTATATCACGATTGGCGGCGCCTTCGTCTTCGAGACCTTTCCGCTGGGCTTTCCGGATTCAATTACGGACGATTCCGGTTTCTTTCAAACGCTAAGGGCCGTAGGCGGACCGAGGTTTTTGATATTCAACGGATTCGAGATTATCGCCGTTTTCACGCTGGCCGCCGTTGCCTTGAGAAGAATATCGGAAAAGAAAATTCCGCTGGAAACCGGACCGCTGTTTCTGGCGATAAGCTTCTACATGGCGATGGTCATGTTTGGCTTCCTCAACGGCGTCATGCGCGGAGGAAACATAGAAGCGGCTCTCTGGGAGATAAGAACGCAGGTCTACCTCTTTGTCGCCTACCTCATAGCCGTGAATACCATCTCCAACCGGAAACAGCTACCGATTATATTCTGGGTAATAATCGGTTCGGTCGCACTGAAGGGGCTGATCGGGAGCTGGCGATTCCTGGTTACGCTGGATGGAGAATTGAGGGGCATCACCAGCATCGCGAGATCGGCCAACTCCGTTATGGCGCACGAGGAGAGCTATCTGTTCGCGCTGTTTTTCTGCTTTATTCTGATTTTATACCTGTTTCGCAGTCACAGAGGGCAGCTAACCGTCGCTATTTTGGTAATGGCCCCGGTCGTCCTGTCCTTCCTGACGAACCAGCGCAGGGCCGGGAATCTGGTTCTGATTCTGGGAGCGGCCTTAATATTCGTGATGGCCTTTTACCTGTTGAGATCTCGAAGAAAGCACCTTTTGGTCGTTTGCTTGCTCATGGCCATGATATCACCGGTCTATTTGGCCGCGACCTGGACCAGCAGAAGCATCATCGCGGAACCCACGAGGGCGGTCCGTTCCCTAATATTTCCCGAAGGACGGGATTCCACTTCTAACCTTTCAAGAGAGATCGAGGCCGTTGACCTGAAATACAACATTCAAAGCAGCCCACTATATGGTAGAGGCTACGGCCGGAGCATCATATTCTACATACCTGTACCTGGAATTAAGTACGACTTTGTCTACTGGGATATCGTCCCTCACAACACGATCCTCTGGGTGTGGATGCGTATCGGTATTGTCGGCTTTTCCGCTTTCTGGTTCATGTCGGGACGGGCCATCGTGCATTCGCTTCTAGTAGCGAAAAACGCCCGCGACAAGTATATCCAGAGCACCGCCGTGTTCGCCGTCGTCACCATGTTGACGTGGCTGTTGATGGCGACCTTCGATATGGGCCTCGTCGACTTTCGGGAGATGTTACTGGTCGGGGCTTTGATGGGTATAGTGACCAGATTGCCTCACATGCCCGAGTATCAAGGAACCAGCGAGGTCGAACCAGACGAGAACACCACCGCCGAGCACGAGCAGGTCCCCAATATCCCAGGTAATCGCCCACGCACCTTGCATATCGGCCCTCGCTGATACGGAGTAGGAAAATTCAGGGACCGCGAGCATTTCCGTCTGGCCGTCGTCCATCGTGACGATGTCGTTTAACAGCTTCGTCCGGTCGCCACGTTGATCATGCCAATACCGCTGAAGTGAAAAGCAAATGCGAGGGTCTGGGCATCGAGGTGCTCAAGGTATTGAAAACGGACGACGATGACCATGAAGCCCAGAAGGCCATTCCCTGTCACGACTTCGGGCCTTTGATCAACACCGACGTCCTGCGCGGGCGTGGACATTCTCGGCGACGTGGGATAAACAGGATCTTCCAGGCGACTTGCCCTGTTAGATACTAGACCAGGTGTCGGCACGACTTGAGGCAGTCAGGACGATCAGCCCGTCGTTGATCGCCAATGAAATCTTGCCCATTGCGGTCGCCACGCGGTCGAAGAGACGAGAAAGCTCGGATCTCTCGACCCGGTATTTCCTCAAACCCGAAATCTCAAATTTTCATACCATCTTCACGCCGCATCTGGGCAGAAATAATAATGGCTTATCCTGCAAAGTCGGTGATTGTCGACTCTTAATTGGTCTTAGCAGAGATTGACCCCTAATGGTTAACGGTTCAACGTCTGTGAGTAGCCTAGCCTGGATCAATTTACGGTCATCCAAAAGGAGTATGCGTCCTTGTTCGCTCCCGCCATCTTGGGATCGCTCCAAAGAGGGTCCAGTACGCGACTCAACTGCTCGTGTTCATTGACAAAGTTTGCCGGCAGTAGTATGTCGAACCTATTCCCCCCCGCAAGTATCTGCGCGGCCAGCAGGTACTGCTCTGAGTAGTAGCGGCCGCTCCATTCGGTTGGATAGTCGTAGGGCAGAAATATGTCGTGGATATGTATGAGAACGCCACTCCTCAACCTGGGAAGAATATCTAAGAATACTACTGTGGCATCCGAATTCATCAGGCAGCGGTGGGAGCCGTCAACGAACAGAATGTCTCCTTCATCCAGCTCATCAAATATGTTCATATCAACTGTCTGCGCCCTACGACGAATCACTCGATCGCAGATCTCGTCGATTTCAGCCCTGGGCTCAGGGTCAATGGAAACGATCTGAGACCGCAGATTGTGGTCTTCGATGGCCTTCCTCGCGAACTTGGATGAGTATCCCGAGCCGATCTCCATATAGGTCCTGGGATTGTACTTGCACATGAATGAATAGAGCGCCACGGCATCAAGACCCTCGAACCAAT
>JADFKI010000225.1 GCA_022565015.1 Chloroflexota bacterium | reverse complement strand
GGTGACACTGGTCGGAGTCTTTGTCCTAGAGTAATGGGTTCCCGGCGAGCAATATCAGGTCTGGTGAGAAAATGCCGAATCGAATCGATATCAAGCTTGCCCAGGTGAGGGCGTCGGGAAGACCGGCGGTGGTGCCCTGGATCACCGTGGGCTTTCCCGATGTCGAGACGTCCGAGGCCCTGGCCGAGGCTATCGTCGACGCCGGAGCGGATATGCTCGAGATGGGCATGCCGTTCAGCGACCCCCTTGCCGACGGCCCTACTATACAAGCGGCCAGTCAGCGCGCTCTTGAGCACGGCGTGAACATCGATACGGCCCTGGGGGTGGTCAGGCATCTCAGGGAAAAGGGGGTCGATGCGCCTCTCATTTTCATGGGATATCTGAATCCCCTGTTTCATTACGGCACCAAGAGGTTTGCGGAGAACGCCTCCGCTGCCGGACTCGACGGCATAATCATTCCCGACCTGCCCTCCGACGAGGCGGGACCGTATAAAGAGGCCCTTGAAGATGAAGGTATCTATCTGATCCCCCTTCTCGCGCCCACCAGCACCGAGGAGCGGATCGCGGAGGCTTGCAAGGCCGCAAAGGGCTTTATATACTGCGTTAGCCTGAGCGGCGTAACGGGCGCAAGGAGTGAGGTGTCGGCGAATACGAGCGGTCTGGTACGCCGGATTCGACGGCATACCGATCTACCGGTACTCGTGGGATTCGGGGTTTCGCTGCGCCGTCATGTCGAGGAGATCGGAGAGTATGCAGACGGGGCCGTAGTCGCAAGCGCGCTGTTGAACGCCATCGACGCGGCGCCCCCAGACAAGGTGCTGGAAGTGGCGGGCGAGTTCGTCCGAGGACTCATGCCAACGTAGTGAAGGGGCTGTAATTGACCAAGGTAAGAGGCATCAGGGGCGCTACGACCGCCGAGGCCAACACGAGAGAGGCTATCTTGGCCGCGGCGAAGGAGCTCATGGAGGCCCTGATCGAGGCAAACGACATAGACCCCGATGATGTAGCGTCGGCGATATTTACGACTACGGCCGATCTTAACGCGGAGTTTCCGGCCGCCGCGGCTCGCCTCATGGGCTGGACGCATGTCGCGCTCATGGGAGCACGGGAGGTCGACGTTCCCGACGCCCCGAAACGCTGTATCCGAGTCCTGATTCACATCAATACCGATAAGTCTGCTCGGGAGCTCCAGAACATCTATCTGCACGGCGCTGGCGATCTCCGATCGAGGGGAACCGGCGACATCTAGTCTGTTCGTTGCAGTGGGACCCCTTTCGCCGTGCAGAAGACCGCTTCCATCATTTCAGCACTCCATGGACAGGAGTAAGCCTCTGATTGTAGGGGTCGACGCCGAGGAATACACCCTCCAGAGTGTAAGCTCCCAACAGTGCGCCAGCGCCTTCCTCGCCGAAAATGACCCAGGTGATCGTTTCCCTACCTTCGACTCTCACCGTCGCCGGCGCCATATCCAATTCGACCTCTCTGCCATCGGCATACTCGAACACCTGCTTCTTGGTGGGTCGGATCCCAAGCCCTCTCAAGACAGAAGCTGGAATCACGGTCGTAGTCGCACCGGTATCCGCCATCGCCTCCAGCTCGGAAAACTGCCGTCCAGCTAGGTCGCCGACTCCGATCGTTACACTAAATGTTCCCATTTTGTCCTTTCTCATAATTTACAGGATCGCCTATCTCGTAATTGATGAGAAGGAATTGGTCAATCACCTTTCCCATTATTGGGAACTATATCTGGGTCCTGGAATTTCTCCGTGGGGCGCTCCCAGTTGTCGCGGTTCAATTTCGCAACTAACCTGTTGCACTTGGAGGCGAACCAATGGATGACAGCATACACTACGCTCATTACAGTAACTTAAGACAGTCTCGGCGCGCAAATTCAATTCGGCGTCGCAATTTCGCTACAAGATTTTCGAAAAATATCTGTTGACATCGTTGGAATTAAGAGATAGCATCGCATGGACATGAATAGCTCTAACTTGGTCTACGGGTATTGGTACTTTTTTACTGGCTTCATAGCCGCCGGTGAAGGTTTCGTGCGCGTCTCCAGGTAAAAAGAGCTAAGGCCAGAGACACCAGGACCCCGACCGGCAGCGGTTGGGGTTTTTTGATTTAAGGAACAAAATAGGGGTTGGAATACATTGCAAAAGTCATCCGCGCGAGACGTAAATATCGAAAGCACCACGCCACTGATTACGCCTATAGAGCTCGTAAATAGGGTACCTATGACGCCTGAGGTCGAGGCCACGGTGCTGTCCGGTAGGAAACAGATAAGGGCAATTCTGAACGGAGAGGACGACAGGCTCCTGATGATCGCGGGGCCTTGCTCGATCCACGATGAGAGGGCGGCCCTGGACTACGCCGGTCGTCTTGCGCGGCTGGCGAAGGAGCTCAGCGACCGGCTCCTCATCGTCATGCGAGTGTACTTCGAGAAGCCTCGCACGACCGTGGGCTGGAAGGGCCTGATCTACGATCCGGACCTGAACGACACCTTCGACATAGAGTCCGGCCTGACCCGTGCACGAGAGCTGCTACGAAACATCGGAGAGTTGGGCGTGTACGCGGGCACGGAGTTCCTCGATCCTATCGTGCCCCAATATATCGCGGGCTTCGTCTCCTGGTCGACAATCGGCGCGCGGACCACCGAGAGCCAGACGCACCGCCTGATGGCCAGCGGGCTCAGCATGCCCGTCGGCTTCAAGAACGGCACCGACGGCAACGCTCAGATTGCGGTGGACGCCATGGTTTCCGCGCGTTCTTCGCACAGTTTTCTGGGACTTGACCACGAGGGTCGCACGGCCGTCATTAACACCACCGGCAACCCCGATGGTCATCTCGTGCTCAGGGGCGGCAAGAGTGGCCCCAATTTTGGCATGGAGGCCATAGAGGCCGCCAAGGCGCAGCTGAGGAAGTCGGGCGTGCGGTCGCAGCTTCTTGTCGACTGCAGCCACGGAAACTCCAACAAGGACCATACCAGGCAATCGACGGCCTTCAAGGACGTCGTGTCGCAGCGATTGGCGGGCAATACAGACATCATCGGCTGCATGGTGGAGAGCAATATCAATCCCGGCAATCAGAAGCTTGGAGACGACCCGTCGGCGTTGGAGTATGGAGTCTCGATAACGGACGCCTGTATAGGGTGGGACGAGACGGAGACCCTACTTCGTTGGGCCCATGAGGCGATGGACGAAAAGGCCAGGGTCTCAACGGCCGACGCCGCCGGCAGCTAAGCTTCCGGAAAATCGAGTTCTTGTTGGCCAGGATATACGGGAGGCAGGCGAAATGATCGTTGTCATGAGGACCGGGTCCACGGAGGAGGATGTCCGCCGCATAGAAGAGCACCTGCATGAGCGGGGCCTCAATGCGCAGCTGAACCAGGGCGTCGAGCGCACGGTGCTGGGCGTGCTGGGCGAGATCTATGAGGACCTGAAGGACGAGCTCGAGCTGATGCAGGGCGTCGGTGAGGTATTCAGAATCTCCAAGCCGTATAAGCTGGCGAGCCGCGAGTTCAAGAACGAGGACACGGTCGTCCACATAGGCAAAGACCGGGTTCCCATCGGCGGCGGCCACTTCACGGTATTCGCCGGGCCGTGCGCCGTGGAGAGCGAGGAGCAGACCGTAACGACGGCCATAGCGGTGAAAAAGGCCGGAGCCAACGTTCTGCGTGGCGGAGCGTTCAAGCCGCGCTCATCTCCCTACAGCTTCCGAGGGCTCTTTGAGGACGGCCTGAAGATCCTGAAGACGGCCAGCGAGGAGAGCGGCCTGCCCATAATCACGGAGGTGATGTCTCCCAGGGACGTCGAGCTCGTGGGGCGGTACGCCGACGTATTGCAGATCGGCGCGCGCAACATGCAGAACTTTTCGCTGCTGGACGAGGTGGGCCTGACCGATATACCAGTCATGGTGAAACGGGGTATGTCCGCTACCTACGAAGACTGGATCCTCGCCGCCGAATACGTGATGGCCTCTGGCAACCAGCAGGTCATTCTCACCGAGCGGGGCATTCGCACCTTCGAGACATACACCAGAAACACGCTGGACCTCAACGCGATTCCGGCCGTGCGAAGCCTGAGCCATCTCCCCATCGTGGCGGACCCAAGCCACGGCACCGGAAAGTGGCACATGGTGACGCCGCTTGCCATGGCCGCGGCGGCCGTGGGAGCCGACGGCCTCATCATCGAGGTGCATCCCAACCCCGACGTTGCCAGGTGCGACGGCGCCCAGTCCCTCACGTTCGAGAACTTCGCCGCGCTGATGGATAGCGTCACAGCGATCAGGGCGACGATGAACGGTCCGCAGGGGCGTCCCGACGCATCGGGACTCTGATCCTCATGTCGGAGGACTCCGTAGCCAATCAATCGAAGGAATCGGAGTGACTGACTTCCGGCGCCCGGACGGTCCAAGGTCAAATGTAAATAGGGGCGGGCCGCTGACCCGTCCCTCTCTCGTGGCAATGCCATATAATCGCCGCCAATGCTGAGCTTCTTCACCAAGTCCTCTCAGCCGCGCCGCACGCTGCTGTTCGGCTCCACCATGCACGTCTGGAACGACCTCTACTTCGCGATTCTCGTTACCCTGCTGCCATTCATCGAAAAGGACCTGGACCTTTCCTTCACGCAGGTGGGCCTGCTGAGGTCCGTGTTTGCCGGGGCCTCGGGAATACTTCAGATCCCCGTCGGATTTCTCGCGGAGTCTGTCGGCGAGTTCTGGCTGCTGATACTCGGCAATATCTGGGTCCCGATAGGTCTCGTCGGCATGGCGCTGTCGCCGGTGTTCGCGGTGCTGCTTGCCGCGAGCTTCCTCGGCGGGCTCGGCGGCGGCGCCCAGCACCCGCTGGGGTCCAGCATGGTCTCTCGCGCCTACGACGACAGGGGCCGCTCGACGGCCGTTGGCACGGTGAACTTCGCCGGCGACCTGGGCAAGATGGCCGCACCCCTGATTGCGGCGGCCACGGTCGTGGCCTTTGGTTGGCGCACGACGTTGCTCGTCGTCGGATTCGCGGGCATCGCCTTCACGGCCCTGGCGTCCCTGACCCGTCGGAGCGTCGACATCGGCAGGCCCATAAGGACGACCTCGGACGAGGCGGTCTCGACGGACGACAAGGCCAAGATGGGGGGATTCATCGCGCTTACCGGCGTGGGCATGTTGGACGCGTCCGTGCGGACGGCGGCGATGACGTTTCTGCCCTTCGTGCTGATCGCCAAGGACATGAGCGCCGCCCAGGCCGTGAGCATGCTCTTCTTCCTGTTTCTCGGCGGCGCCTTCGGAAAGTTCGTCGTGGGCTGGCTGGGGGACAGGTTCGGAACGGTGAGCCTGATATGGGGCACCAAGGGCATGACGGCGGTCCTGCTGGTGGCCTCGATATACGCCCCACCTGTTGCGATAATACCGCTGATGATAGCCATCGGCATCGGGTTAAACGGTACCTCGTCGATACTGTACGCCACCGTGGCGGAGTTCATCCCCGCGAGACGTCGGGCCCGGTTCTACGGCTTCTACTACACGACGAACGAGATCGGCACGGTAATCGCGCCCATCGCCTACGGCGTGATCGCCGACTTGATGAGCCTGAACGCGACGATGATAATCATGGGGGTCGTGACGTTGACGATACTGCCCGCAAGCCTGACCCTCAGAAAATACGTCGGCACGCGAACGGTGGCCGCAGGGTAGGGTGTCGTATTATGCTTCTACCGGGAATCGACATTTGGGCGGAAATACATCTGAAGGAACTGTTCTTTAATGTCAGTGAAGCGCAATGGTAATAAAGCTGGGCGCCATTCCAGGAGCTGAGAGCGATGGTAGACGCTGATTTCAGTATTCACGATTTCATTGATAATCGATGGGCCGACGCGAAAGGAGTCTTGGAGGACCTCGATTCCACGTTCGTCCACTCTATAGACGCCTATAAGACTCTGGGAAGTGTTCTGAAATTACCGAACCTCCCTAAATCTGAAACGCCGTTGCCTCACAGTTGGCGAAAGTTGATCGAAACATCAGTGGACGTCAGTTGGGCTATCAAAGACGTGGAACGGTGCGTAGAGCTTACTGGTTCAGCTGCCACCCCGACGACGGTCCACTGGTATATGGAAACTTTCTTCGAAAAGGCATACAACCTAATAGAACGTACAAAGACGTTTGTGGCCATTGTATGTAAGGCCTATGGCCTCGGCGAATTAAGAA